>DUPX01000052.1 GCA_012838085.1 Eubacteriaceae bacterium | reverse complement strand
GAATTAATAGTATATTATATTATTTTAAGGGGGTATATTGATGAATAAATTTATCCGAGTGGATATGACTACATTGGAGGTTAAGACTGAAGAAGTGCCTGAGAAATATATAGGTTTAGGAGGTCGAGGACTAACTTCTAATTTTGTAGCTGATGAAGTTAAACCTACCTGCCATCCTTTAGGGAAAAACAATAAATTAATCTTTGCACCAGGGCTTCTTAGTGGAACTTCCGCCCCTAACTCTGGTCGTATTTCAGTTGGGGCAAAAAGTCCTCTTACAGGAACTATTAAGGAAAGTAACTCAGGTGGCTCCTTTTCACAAAAAATGGCCAGAATGGGAATAAAAGCCTTAGTTATTGAAGGTATACCTAAGGATGATAAGTTTTATGTAATAATAGTTACAATGGATGGGGTAACCATAGAAGAAGCTCCAGAAGAAATCTTAGGAGGAGTAGGTAATTATAAGGCTATTGAAGTCCTAAGCGAGAAATATGGGCAGAAGGTAGGCATCGCCATAGCTGGACCAGCTGGGGAATACCGCCTTCCAACAGCTAATATATCTTTTAAGGATCCAGAAGGAAATATTCGTAGTGCCGGCCGAGGGGGACTAGGAGCTGTAATGGGTTCTAAAAAGGTTAAGGCCTTGGTTATAGATGATACAGGAGCTGGAGCTGTTCCTATTGCAGATGTAGAGAAATTTAGATCTGCAGCTAAGGTCTTTGCAAAAGCTCTAATGGACCATCCTGTATCTGGTGAAGGTTTAGCTGCCTATGGTACAGATGTATTGGTAAATATTATTAATGAAGCGGGAGGATTTCCATCCTATAACTTTACCACTGGCCGAATAGATCACAATGATAATATTTCCGGTGAAACTTTAAATGCTACAATTACAGAACGTAATGGAGAAGGGAAAGTGGCCCACGGTTGTCATCCTGGCTGTGTTATTAAGTGTTCCCAATGGTATCCAGATAAAAAGGGAAAATATATTACCAGTGGTTTTGAGTATGAAACTATCTGGGGTCTAGGAGGAGACTCAGGAATTAAGGATTTGGATGATATTGCTTATATAGATAGGGCTATGGATGATGTAGGTGTAGATAGTATAGAAATAGCCGTTGCTGTGGCAGTTGCAATGGAAGGAGGCTTATTGCCCTGGGGAGACGGTAAAGCAGTATTAGATGTGGTAGAACAAATTGCAGTGCCTACTCCAATGGGACGAATCATAGGAGGAGGAACATCCATAGTAGGTAAGCTTTGCGGATTATTCAGAGTGCCAGTAGTAAAAGATCAAGGAATACCTGCCTATGACCCTCGCCCTATTAAGGGGATTGGCCTTACCTATGCCACCGGTACTATGGGGGCTGACCATACCTTCGGTTATTGCATTTCAGGAAATATTCTAAGTATAGGTGGAAGTATAGATCCTCTTAAGAAAGAAGGTCAAATTGAATATTCCAGGGCAATGCAAATAGGTACCGCCGCAGTTGATACTACTGGAATGTGTCTTTTTGTCTATTTTGGTATTGCAGATAGCCCAGAAGGATATCAGGCCCTAATAGATATGATTAACGCCCAATATGGACTATCTCTAACTGCAGAAGATGTGGATAAACTTGGAGAAAATATATTAAAGGTAGAACGGGAATTTAATAAAGCTGCTGGATTTACAAATGCCCATGATAGATTGCCAGAATTCTTTGAATATGAGCCCCTGCCTCCTCATAATGTTGTTTGGGACTTTACTCCTGAAGAAATCGATGAGGTATATAATTTTTAATTTAGTTTTAAATTGGAGGTAATGTGTTGACTAAGGAAGGGAAAAACACCATTGAAGTAAGAGGTTTTCTTCATTTAGATAGGGCTTTTAGAAAAAAATTTGATAAGGTTCCCCTTATATTAGATATAGAAGAGCCTATTACTGGATACCAGCTTGCAGATATTCTAGAAGTGAAACCAGAAGAAGTAGAAGTAATTTTTGTCAATGGCAATACTCAATCATTGGATTATACCATTTGTCCAGGGGACAGGGTGGCTTTCTTGCCCCCTGGCTGTCCTGGCCCTTATAGAGTTGCCCTAGGATTTTACGGAAAAAATCAAAACAACCCAAGGAATTTTAAGAGGAAAGATAATTCATAAATAATTAGAAAGGATTTGTACATGATTAATGTTAAAGTTAGACTCTTTGCCAATCTAAGAGATAATCGGGAAAAGGAAATGAAAATAAGTACAAAAAAAGAAGCAATAGTTTTAGACATAGTTAATGATTTAAAAATTTCCCCAAAAGATGCCGCTATAATACTAATTAATGGTAGAAAGGCAGATATTAATACATCACTGGAGGATAATGACATATTATCCATATTCCCGCCCATTGGCGGTGGATAAATATTATTAATAAAGGTAGGTTTACATAGGCAACCTACCTTTATTTACATTAATAGGGATATTTTATGTATTTCCCTACACTTTTCTTTTATACTGTTAATCCTCCATCTGTTTCCCTAAAAATTTTGCCGCTGTCTCAGCAATCTTCATTTCCCCATCATCCATTTTAATCTGATCTTCCTGTGATAATAATATTACTGAACCAATAGCATCTCCCTGAGTAACAATTGGACAAATAACCTGAGCTGTAAAGTCTTCTTCTTTTTCCTGTCCCTCTATTAATGCAATTGTCTTTTCTTTTCCCAGGTTAGATATTTTTTTATTTAGAATAATTTCTTCTAATTCCTTACTAATTTTTTTGCCAACAAACCCCTTTTTACCTATACCTGCTATGGCAATTATTATATCTTTATCAGAAATACAAGCAATATGACCAGTAGCCTGTTGTATTGATTCAGCATATTCCTTGGCAAAATCTCCTAATTCACCTATGGGAGAATACTTTTTTAATATTACCCCACCCTCAGTGTCTGTGAAGATTTCCAGGGGATCACCTTCACGAATACGCATTGTACGTCTTATTTCCTTGGGAATAACTACCCTCCCTAAATCATCTATACGTCTTACAATCCCCGTTGCTTTCATGATACCTTCCCTCCTTATGTGTTCTTATTAAGCCTAGTTTAGTATTTATCTTTATTGTCAGAATTATACACGAAAGAAAACTAAAGGAGGGGAAATATTTAAAGCTTATTAGGATACTTTTCTATTTTAAGTTCTTCTTGTTTTTGTTGCATGTATTTGGAGAATTCCTCCTGTTTCTTGCTAAGTTCTAACTGCATTGTTATTTCTTCCTTTACTTCATCAAATTGTTTTACAGGCTTTTCATCTTTTTCCTCTAATTTTATTATATGATAGCCATAAAAACTTTCTACTATATCGCTTACTTCACCTTCCTCTAAGGCAAAGGTTGCATCGCTAAACTCCTTAATCATCTTAGCCTTATTAAATTCACCTAAATCTGATGCCTCTAAAATATTTTCATTTCCTTGGAATTCTTCCATTAGCTTATCAAAATCCTCTCCAGCCTTTCCCCTCTTAGATATTTCTTTAGCCAATGTTTCATTTTCCTTATTTACTAAAATATGTTTAGCTTTTGCAGTACTTGGGTCAAATTGTACTTGATTTTCGTCATAGAATTCCTTAGCTTCCTGTTCATCTACGGAAACATCTTTAGTAACCATCTCTATTAGTCCTTCAATATATTGGTTCATTGAAAAATATCTTTTTAAAAATTCCTCAAATTCTGTATCAGTTAAATTGTTATCCTCCAGGGTTTTTTCATATTCTTCTTCCCCACCTAAATCGGAAATCAGGAATTCCTTTAACTCTATCAATTGGTTTTCTACTATTTCCTCATCAACAGGAATTTCCTCCTGTTTTGCTAAATAGATAAGCATTTCATTTTGTACTAAATTATCTAGAACTGAATTTTTTATATTTTCTAATTGTTCCCCTTCACTGGGAAAAGTTTGTCCTTGAATTTGCCAGCTTAGTTTTTCTAAAAAAAGATAGAGATTAAAATCATGTTTTAAAATTTTATGATCTTCAATCTTTGCCACTACCTGTTTTTTAATTGCCTCTGGCTTCATCTGGACTAGATTACATCCTGTTGATAATATAAATAATGTAATTAAAATAAATGCTAGTACTGTTTTCTTTATCCTAGTGATTTTTAACAAATCCTTCACTCCTTAAAATTGACTTATACAATCTATTATAACTGAAACTATATTACTTGCAAAACTGTTATCTTTTCTAAAACTTCTTTTATATCATCTAGTTGTTTATCAACTAACCTAGATATCCTCAGTGAAATATATGGCTGTTCACTGGCATTTATTATTATCCTTTTTCCATATATTTTTACCAATTCCCCTATAATCTCCATAGTAATAAAATCCTCTTTTTCAAAATAAAGATAAACATTATTATTTTTCATATTAATATTATAAATTTTTATTCTTTGGGCTAGGGCTTTTATATAGGACACCTTTAAGAGATTGTTTACTCCAATAGGTAAATCACCAAATCTATCTTCTATTTCCTCCTGAATATCGTAAAAATCCTCCATGGTCTCTATGGCTACCATTTTTTTATATATCTGGATTCTTACGTTCTCCTTAGAGATATACCAATTGGGTATATAGGCATCCACTGGAAGATCTATGGTGATTTCT
This sequence comes from Eubacteriaceae bacterium, assembly GCA_012838085.1. Classification (GTDB taxonomy): domain Bacteria; phylum Bacillota; class Clostridia; order Eubacteriales; family Garciellaceae; genus DUPX01. The sequence goes on along the minus strand of DUPX01000052.1, from coordinate 8,116 downwards.
TTTTTTACTTTTTGAGGAATCCCTTTCTTCTTATTTATAGATTCCTCCAATAGCTTACAATAGAGATCATATCCAATTGCGGCCATATGACCATGTTGTTCTGCTCCTAGAAGATTTCCAGCTCCCCTTATTTCTAAATCTCTCATAGCCACCTTAAATCCTGATCCAAACTCTGTAAACTCCTTAATAGCCTGTAATCGCTTTTCTGCAATTTCTGTTAAAATCTTATTTTTTTCGTAGGTAATATAAGCATAGGCTATTCTATTTGATCGACCTACCCTTCCCCGTAGTTGATATAGTTGGGATAATCCCATCTTATCACCATCCACTACGATAATAGTATTAGCATTAGGTATATCCAATCCTGATTCGATAATAGTGGTACATACTAAAACATCATATTTTTTCTCTATAAAGGACAGCATAGTATCTTCTAATTGATTTTCTGACATTTGACCATGACCAATGGTTATTCTGGCCTCTGGAACTAAATCAGCCAAATTATGGGCTATCCTCTCTATATTTTCCACCCTATTATATACATAAAAAATTTGTCCACCTCGATCTAACTCCCTTAGAATAGCATCCCTAATTAACTTATCATTATACTCTAACACATAGGTTTGAACTGGGTACCGCTCTTCAGGAGGTTGTTCAATAATGCTCATATCCCTGATGCCTACTAAAGACATATGTAATGTCCTAGGAATGGGAGTAGCACTAAGACTTAACACATCTACATTTTTCTTAAAGTTTTTTAATCGTTCCTTATGGCTTACTCCAAAACGCTGCTCCTCATCAATTATTAAAAGGCCTAGATCCTTAAATTTTATGTCTTTTTGTATCATTCGATGGGTACCTACCACAATATCCACCATACCACTTCTAATATCTAATAAAGTCTGTTTTACTTGTTTCCCAGTTTTAAATCTACTTAACATATCAATGGATATTGGGAAATTGGAAAATCTTTCTACCATAGTATTATAATGCTGTTGGGCTAAAATAGTGGTAGGTACTAAAAATGCCACCTGTTTTCCATCCATTACAGCCTTAAAGGCAGCCCTTAAGGCAACCTCTGTCTTGCCATAACCTACATCACCACATAATAGCCTATCCATTACTATAGGAGCTTCCATATCCTTTTTTATTTCTTCAATTGCTTGGTGTTGATCTGGGGTTTCCTCATAGGGAAAACCATCCTCAAATTCCCTTTGCCAATGGCTATCCTTAGAAAAACTAAAACCCTTTATGGTCTGTCTTTGGGCATAGAGGTTTAATAGTTCCTCTGTCATATCCTCTATAGCTTTTTTTACCTTCCCTTTAGTTCTCTTCCATTCATTTCCACCCAGTCTATTGAGCTTTACTGATGTGTTTTCTCCTCCTATATAGGGTTGGATAAGGTCCATTTGTTCTGTAGGAATATATAATTTATCTCCCCTAGCATATTTAATATTTAGATAATCCCTTTGTATTCCATCTACTTCGATTTTTTCTAATCCTAAATACTTTCCTATTCCATAAGACTCATGAACTACATAGTCTCCTATATTTAAATCTACAAAGGGGTCTATTTTTCTTTTTGTTTTCCTTCTGGTCTTTTTAGTCTTTTTTTGCAAGGAGGAGAATATTTCTTTTTCTGTAAGGATTATGGTCTTGATTTCTGGATATTCTACCCCCCTTTGGATACCACCTTTTAGTATAATTATTTCTCCCCCCACAAGGGCTTTTTCAGGGTTACCTATAAAAACTCCTTCTATACCCATTTCAACTAAATTCTCTAATAGTAATTCTCCCTTCTTATAAGTATCTGATAAAATAATTATGCTATAACCCTTCTTCTTCCAGTGGGCTATTTCTTCCACCAATAAAGATAGTTTTCCATGAAAAGGATGGGTGGGATAACTCACAAGGGATAAAATCTTTTTAGGTACAAAGGGATCCACTCTTCTTATAAGAGTTTGAAATATACATAATCTCTCTCTATTCATTCTCTTAGTTAAGTCATAATAGGGGAAAAAAACTTCAAAATCACTAGGTATTACCTCTTCCTTTTCTAATAGTCCCTTAAAGTCCTCTTGAAGTTCAGAGCTTACACTATCAAATCTTTCCTTTATCCTATGGGGTTGATCTAAGAATATAATGAAATCTTTAGGGAAATAATCCATTAGGCTAACAAAATCATATTCCATGCTAGAAAGATATAATTCATTTTTTATATTCTTGCTAAATTCCTTTTCATACTTTACAAGATTATCTTTCTTATCAATCTCTAAAAAAATTAACTCCTTTGTTGGAGGAACTTCTATATCCGTGTACTTATCTATTGACCTTTGGGTTAAAGTATCAAAGCTTCTTATTGAATCAATTTCATTATCAAAAAATTCTATCCTAAAGGGTAGGTCACTAATTATAGGATAGATATCCACTATTCCCCCTCTTATATTATATTGCCCTGGACTCTCTACCTCTTCCACCCTTTCATAGCCTGATTGAATTAAAAAATTTTGTAATTCTTCAATCTCAATTATTTGCCCTACTTTAAAAATATGCCAATAGTTTTTATATCTCTCTATGGGTAATAATTTTTTCATAATGGCTTCGATTGAGGCTACTATCACCTTAGACTCCCTATTTATTAATGCTCTTAGAACTTTAATTCTCTCTATTGAAATTTCTGGACTATGGGCATCAACAAAATAATACAAGGTGGGCTGAGCGGGAAAATACATAATATTCTCTCCTAAAAAGAAAGATAAATCCTCATATAGTTTGTTAGCTTGAGTATCGCTATAGGTAATCACTAAGGCTGTTGGTGATACATCCTTTACCATCCCATATATTAAATGGGATTTAGATGTTTCCCCTATTTCGTGATAAACAATAGGACTTTCTCCCTCAATCAATCCTTCTTTTCCCTGGTTATAGCCCGGCATTTTATTAAGCATTTCTTTAAATATATCTTCCACTATTACCCCATCCTTTTAAACAACTCTAGCCCAGTTTTAAAAAATACTGGGCAGTGATTTTATTTTTATCAATAATTATTTTTAATCTCCCCGGGTAATATAATAATTCCAAATAATATGAATTAATGTAGCAACTATAATCCCCAGGCCTATCCAACCTGTCCAAAGGTATATATAATAGCTTATAAATCCAAAAATACTATGACTTATTATGCTAAACGCTATAGCAATATAAGCAATCCTTTTTTCTTCAGTATGGAACCAATCATATATGGCTTCAATTATTCCAAAGACAAAGTGAACAGCTATAATATTACCACTAATAATCACCCCTAAAATAGTTTTAGATAACTCTTCTATAAGGGGTATAACATATACTATAGATTTTTCCTTTTGCCTCTTTATTAAAATTCTATTAAAGATATATGCTATCAGGGCGGAAACAATTCCACCAAAGACTTCCTTCATAGTCTCTTACCTTATCCACTATTGGCTATATCCTTTCCCCATTAAATTCATTCATTGCCTCTTGGATACCCTTAGATATAAATAATTTTATAGCTTCCCTAGCTTTTTTTATTGCCTCTATAATTTTTTCTTTATCTTCCTGACTAAACCTTCCTAAAACATAGCTGGTTAAATCCTGCCTTTCAGGTTTTCCTATTCCAATTCGCAATCGGGGAAACTCATCTTCTCTAAGTTGGTAAATAATGGACCTCATACCATTATGGGTACCTCCACTTCCCTTTGAACGCAATCGCAGCCTGCCTACCTCTAAATCAATATCATCATATACTACTAATATATTCTCCAAAGGAACATTATAATAATCAATAATTTCTCTAACACTCTCCCCACTTAAATTCATATAGGTTTGGGGCTTGACTAACATGACCTTTTTTCCCCCTACAAAACCCTCCCCTATCAATGCCCTATGTTTGACCTTCTTCAGTTCAATATTCTCTTCCTGGGCAAAATAATTTATTGTTTCAAATCCTACATTATGGCGTGTGGCCCCATATCTATCCTCTGGATTGCCTAAGCCAATAATAAGATACATAGGTCTACCTCCTTTACTACCTTTAATCTAAATAGATTTACTCTCCTAAGATTCTAATACCCTTTTTTCAGCATTTTCATAAATCTCTGGAGGATAATCAAGATACCTAAGTATAGCAATAGCATTCCTAGAAGTGCAAGGTCCCTTACGTAAAATATAATCAAATTCTATATCTTTCTCCTTGATGTCCTCTTGGAAATGATAATTTGTTAGTTTTCCTTCCATCAATATAGTTAATTCTAAATCATGGGTAGCAGCAAAGATCATTACATTTCTATCCACCATATAATCCAATACCTCCTTTGCTGCATTTATCCTCTCTAAAGTATTTGTGCCTCTGAATATTTCATCTAATATACATAGTGTAGGTATCCTTATATCTATACTATCTATTATTCTTTTTAGTGACTTTGCCTCTGCCATGAAATAGCTGTCCCCCTCTTCAATACTATCTGCCATACCTATAGAAGTAAGTAACTTAAAATAATTACCACTATATTTTTCTGCTAAAGCCATATATAAGGTCTGGGACAATAAGGCATTAACACCTATTGTTCTTAAAAAAGTGGACTTTCCAGAGGCATTGGATCCGGTAATCAAAGCCCCTAAATTTCTTTGGCTAATATTATAGGGTACAGGTTTATCTAGTAAGGGGTGATATAGATTTGTTGCCTCTATGAATATTAAATTTCTATCCTCTAAGAGGTTAGGTTCACAAAAATAATTAAGGCTTTCCCTATAGGAAGCAATGGAAATAAAACAGTCAATTTCCCCTAGTAACTTATATATTTCTATATAATTTTCCCTATTTTTATTGATTAATTTTACTGTATTATAAAATATAATAGTTTCCCTAAGGACTATCATATTTAAAAAATCCTTGATTACTTGAATATCACTGCCATCATAGGCCCCTGACTTAAGTTTAGAAATATTTTTTCTTATAGAAGCTGTATCTTTTAATAAAGGGGCTGCTTTATCCTTGTATCCATTTATTTCGAAACCCTTTATCTGATCTATTGTTTTTAAACAATTTGTCATACTACCTAGGTAATTAAATGCCTCTAACTCATAGAATATTCTATTTTTATTATTTTGATAAATGATAGCATTTACAAAAAGTACCATGGTAAAACTACTTATAGCTAATGGAGGATTAATGGCAAACAAAGCTAAAGTTATAAAGGGTAAGATGGATAAAATTCTATAGAGGATCAGCTTATCTGTGTTAATATCTAATCCTTGTCTAAAGAAAAAGAATACATTTGCACCTTCCTCTTTACCTAATCTAGATAGGGGCCATTGAATATCTATAGAAATGTCTTTATTATTCCTAAAATAATTAATTATATTATTTCTATGTATTAATTCTTCCTTATTAAAAAGGGGTATTCTTAATAGATTGTATAAAAAGTTCATACCTGCTAAAGACTGAGTATGGTCCATCTTTAAGAAAATACTGTCCATATTTAGATCTCTCCAGGTAATTTCATCAATAAAAAAACCAGGCTTTTCCTTAGGTAAAAAATCAAATAATTGTCTTATATTTTTTATGGCTACCTTGCCATTATGGCCCTTCCCCCATTCTTCCCTTAATCTTTCTTTTTCTGATTTAATAAATCTTTTTATTCTAATTCTTCTAATTACTATAAGAGCAATAAGGGCTAGTATTGGAATAATAAAAAATATATGATCCTTTGCCCCTCCTAAAATTATACCCCCTATAATTATTAAGGTTAATATAGTATCAATTATGGTATTTTTCGAAAAGTTCATTTTATCGCCCCTTTTCCCCTTTAACAAAAAGTCAGGAGTCTCTCCTGACTTTTATTATTTTACCTATAGTTTAAATATTAATCAAATAGTCTACTTACTGATAATCCTTCATAAATCCTGTTAATAGCAGAGGCAAATAATGGTGCCACTGAAATGCATTCTATTTTGTCGCTTTTCTTTTCTTCAGGAAGAGGAATGGTATTAGTTATAACCAATTCATCAATAGGTGACTTATTTATCCTTTCAATAGCCGGTCCAGATAAAACTGGATGGGTACAGGAAGCAAAAATACTCTTGGCTCCTAAATCCTTAAGAGCCTGAGCACTATTAGCTATTGTGCCAGCGGTATCTATGATATCATCTATAAGAACCACATTCTTATCCTTTATATCTCCAATAACAGTCATAACTTCAGAAATATTTGCTTTAGGTCGTCTTTTGTCTATAATAGCCAAAGGTGCATGTAATCGCTCTGCCAGATTTCTTGAACGGGTAACACTTCCCAAGTCAGGTGCTACAACTACCAGGTCCTTAATATCCTTTTTCTTAAGATGTTCAGCAATTAAAGGTACGCCTAAAAGATGGTCCACTGGTATATTGAAAAATCCTTGAATTTGTATAGCATGTAAATCTATGGTAAGAACCCTATCAGCACCTGCAGCAGAAATTATATCTGCCACCAACTTTGCTGTAATGGGATCTCTAGCCTTAGCCTTTCTATCCTGTCGTGCATATCCATAATAGGGAATAACTGCATTTATCCTTCCTGCAGAAGCCCTTTTTAAGGCATCAATAATAATTAGTAACTCCATTAGATTATCATTTACTGGTTTACAGGTAGACTGTATTACAAAGACATCACTGCCCCTAATTGATTCCCTAATATTTACTGAAGTTTCTCCATCACTAAAGCTGGTTACCACTGTTTTTGTAATGGGACATCCTAAAATATCTGCAATTTCCTTTGCAAGTTTTGGATTAGAATTACCAGCAATAATTCTTAAATCCTTATAATTTCCCTTCATTAATAATACCCCCTATTTGTCCTTTGTTTCCTTCTTTTTAAACCTACCTTCTTTATTTACCTGCCTAGCTCGAGCTATAGCGAGGGAATAGGGTGGAACTTCATCAGTAATGGTAGAGCCCGCCGCTATAAAAGACCCTTCTTTAATCTCCACTGGAGCCACTAAGTTTGTATTGCATCCAATAAAAGCACTATCCCTAACTATAGTCTTATGTTTTTTATGTCCATCATAATTAACAAATATAGTTCCACAGCCAATATTTACATTTTTACCTACCTCTGCATCACCTATATAGCTAAGATGGGCAGCACTGGTATTATCATCAATAATAGAGTTTTTTACCTCTACAAAATCACCAATCTTAACATTTTCCCCTATTAGACAATTTGGTCTAATATAAGCATAAGGTCCTATTCTAGTCTTATTCTTAATAGTGCTTTCAAGAATTGTTGAAATTTGAATTTCCACATTATCTCCAATATTTGAATCCACTATTCTAGAATGGGCACCAATAATACAATTTGATCCTATTTTACTTCTGCCCTCTAATAGTACCCCTGGGTATATTATGGTATCTTTCCCTATTTCTACTTCCTTATGTATATAGGTAGTAGCAGGATCTACAAAAGTAACACCCTGTTCCATCCAATATTCATTAATGGCTTTTCTCATAAAAGCTTCCGCCTTAGCTAATTGGGCCCTAGAATTAACACCTTCAATCTCCTCTGCCACTTCCACTTCATATCCTCCTATAGTATAGCCCTCCTTATTTAAAACTTCTATAGTATCTGTAATATAGTATTCTCCCTGGGCATTATCATTAGTGATGTTTTTTAGTGCTTTACAAAGTAATTGTGAATTAAAATAATACATCCCAGAGTTAATTTCAGTAATGCTTAATTGTTCCTTATTTGCATCTTTTTGTTCTACTATTGATACTATGTTTCCTCTTTTATTTCGAATAATTCTTCCATAGCCAAAAGGATTTTCAAATCTTGCAGTTAGCACAGTAGCCGCAAAATTATTCTCTTTGTGATATTGAATAAATTTTGATAAAGTACTTGCAGAAATTAGGGGGGTGTCACCATATAATAATAAAATATTTCCCCTATGATCTCTAAATAAATGTTCCCCTTCCATTACAGCATGACCAGTCCCTAGCAATTCCCTTTGGTAAACATATTCAACATCTTCACCAATGGTAACCCTAACTTGGTCAGCTCCATTCCCAATTACAACAATTATTTTTTCTACCTGGAGTTTTCTAACTTGTTCTATTACATGCT
>DUPX01000005.1 GCA_012838085.1 Eubacteriaceae bacterium | reverse complement strand
CCTTTAGGCTTATTTCTTTATTCTTCTCTATTGGTACCCTCTATGTTTTTTATAATTTAGCTGGAAAAATATTTGCTTCTGAAAGATTGGCCCTGTTTTCTACAATTATCCTTTCCTTAGATATTCACTATATCTACTCTTCCCATTTAGCCAGACAGGAGATTATTATTTTATTTTTTATTGTATTAACTACCTATTTGCTCTTTCACTCTTTGGATAGACATGATTATTTTAAGGACATATTTATTGGCCTTCTTATTGGGCTAAGTATTGGAATTCATCCTAATAGTTTTATTCTGGCCATTGGAATTGGTGGTATGTACCTGTTTTTAATAATCTCTAAAAAGATCTCCCTTAATAATCTATTATTATTGATACTGATAGTAGCTATGCTTGCCTTAATATTTATTTCTATTAGTTTTCAAATGGATAGAAATTTTTTAGAAAATTATAGGGAAAGTGGAAAACAGTTTGGAGTAGAGAAAAGCTTTAGTGAAAAGGTACTTAAAATAGGGAATTTTTATAAAAATCTCTATAATAGTAAAAGTGTTACCTATTATATTCCCAATATAAAGTTCCAGTTAATTATTTTCCCTATGTTCTTTATATTATCATTATTATTATCTATTAGGGATGGGGATAAGGGTGGGTTTATGCAGTGCCTTGGGATAGGTGTTATTTTTATAAATCTAGGGATTATACTTATCGGAAGATATAATGTGACTAGCATAATCTTTATATTTCCCTTTTGCCATCTATTAGTGATTTATTCTCTGATAAATATTTTAAATAATAAAAAATCCTATTTGATGGGTTTGTTATTTATCATTTTATTTAATAGCTGGATTAATATAAAAACTTATTCATATTCTTATAAGGAATATTTAAGTGAAATCTCCAAACATATAAATAGATATAATAAGGTATTGGCACCTCTTAATAGTGAATATTATTTTGACAATGGTAAGCTCTTGGATTTTAGAAATCTTCATCATAACAAAGCTAAGGGCCTTGATTTTAAAGAATATATAATCTCTAGGGGAATTGAATATATTATCTATCCTGAGGAAATGGATTATATATATGAAAAAACCCCTATTTATAATGGGGTCTATGGAGATATTTCAATATTTTACGAAGAAATGAAGAAGTTTTTAGAAGAGGATTGTGATCTTATCTATGGCTTTGTTAATAGTACATATGGCACTAATATTGTAAGAATAATAGACCAAAGGAATTGGAATATATATATATATATAGTGAAATATAATTCTAATTAATAAATGCTCATTAGAATCTTAATTGAACCTCTCTAGTGACTTAGCAATTCTTGGATACCTTGTAAAGGTGGCTTAGAATAGGTTAGCTATCGGATAAGGTAAAGTATTAATTATAGAAGTCTTGTTATCTCTGCCACCTTTTTATCTGTAGGAATCTTTTCATTATTATCGATAATCTCTCTTATTATCCCTTCTTTTAATAGGACAATTCTATCTGCTAAGGTAAGGGCCTCCCTTACATCGTGGGTGACAAATATAATAGTGGTATTGGTTTTTCCCCAAATATCAAGTAGGGTGCTATGCAGACTTGACTTTGTTTGAGCATCTAAGCTCCCAAAGGGTTCATCCATCAAAAGGACCTTAGGAGAAGTGGCTAATGCTCTAGCTAGTGCAACCCTTTGTTTCATTCCCCCAGATAATTGATGGGGATAATGGTTTTCAAAGCCCTTTAGCTTAACCATTTCTATATATTTGGTGGATAGGTTATTAATTTCTTCCATACTAAGTTTTTCCCTTGAATTCTTTAAGGGAAAGCCTATATTTTCCTTTAGGTTTTTCCAGGAAAACAGTTGGTCAAATTCCTGGAAGACCATAATGCAATCCCTGGTAGGTTTTCTTATTTCCTTACCCTGAAATTTAATATTACCTGAATCCTTTTCTATAAAGCCTCCGATTAAATTTAATAGGGTGGTTTTTCCTTCTCCAGAAGGTCCTATAAGACAAACAAATTCCCCTTCTGTTATGGTTAAATCTATATTATTTAAGATAATATTATCTTCGTAGGTCTTTGTTAGTTTTTCAATTTTTATAATATCTTTCATTATGATATTCCCCATTTTTTAATTGTGGTCTCTTCCAACTTTCCAAAGGCTAAATCCTCTACCAATATACCGATAATAATTATTACAATTAATCCTGCAAAGAGGCCGGGGGTATCCATAAATACCCGCTTATTGAAGATATACCAACCTATTCCCCCTTTTCCCCCGGTGGCCCCAAATATCATTTCAGCACTAATAGCAGCTCTCCAAGCTCTTGCCCAACCAATTTTTAGACCGGCTATAATATAGGGTAGGGATGCAGGTATATATATTTTGGATATAATTTTGCCAGTGGAGAATTCATAATTCCTTCCAATCTTTTTATATACCTGGGGAATGGCCTTAAAACCTGCCACCATATTTAAAATCATTGGCCATAATACTGAGTGAATTATAATAAATACCACTGCCTTATAGCCTGTCCCTATCCAAAGGATTATCAATGGTAATAGGGCTATTCCCGGTAAAGGGTGAAAAATTGATATACAGGTGTCTACTAGATTTTCCACTATAGGATTTATTATTGATAAACTAGACATAATTAGGGCTAAAAGTATTGAAATAATCAAACCTAAAATTATTAGTCCCAATGAAAATGCCATTTGGTTAATAATTTCTCCACTTATTATAGATTCAATTAATGCCTTGCCTATCAGGGTTAGAGAGGGAAAGGCAAGGCTGGTTACGGAAGAAAACCTTGCAATACTCTCCCAGATAATTAAGGCTAAAATCACCCATATTGCTTTTAATTTGTATCCTTGTAAATAAACTTTATTCTTCATATTCCACGTTATCCCATAGGATTTCCTTTATATCATTATAAGATTTGGATATATATATTCTGTCTTATGCATAAAGTCGGAAAAACTCTTGGTGCCCTTTACTATATTACTATAATTTGTATCCTGGGAAGTAATATATTCTAATATCTCTTCCTTTGGTAAATCAAAATACTCAGTTAAAATCTCTGCTGCCTCATGGGGATTTTCATTTATAAAATCAATAGATTTAGCCATAGCCCTATTTAGTCCCTTATATAAATCTGATCTCCCATCATGGAATTTCTTAGTAGTTACTCCTACAATAAAGCTATAGTCTCTTCCGAAAGCCTCTTCTCCACTAAGAATTTGATGATAATCATTATCTTTTAATTCGGTTTCCAAGTAAGGGGTAGAAGTAAAGTGAGCATCTATCTCACTACCGGCTAATAGGGCATTCATCCCATCTGGGTGAGACAAAGTCACCAGGAGATTGTCCATTTTATTTGGGTCATTAAACTCCCTGTCACATGCCATTGAAAGCAATATATGCTGAATACTACCAGGCTGGGGTAGGGCAATTCTATGGTCATTGGTAATATCTTTTAGGGAATTAATATCTTTAGATGCCACTAAGCCTACAGGTACAGTAGACAGGCCGGTGAATATTTTCCAATCCATCCCCTTATCCCATCCTATATAGAAGGGGGGAATTGCCATAAAGCCCACATCTAATTTGTCTGCTACCATTGCTTCCCGTATAGCTGCAGTGTTTATCATCTGCTCCCAACTTACCTTTACACCTGGTATTTCTTCCTCTAAAAAAGCCTTATGTCTCATAATCTGCACTGGTGCATAGGCTATTCCATATTGTTCTGCTATTCTTATTTCTTTCTTACTTTCCTGACCACTACAAGCTGATACTAGTAGTGTTAAAAATATAAATCCTATAATTACTATCTTTTTCAATAAGTTCCACTCCTTTTGTCATCTTAGGTCATCCTGAACGGCAGTATTAGCATGCTACTGAAGGATCTATACCAGGATTCCTCGTATGTATGCCCTTTGGTCGTTCTCGGAATGACACTCTATTATGGAGGTCATCCTGAAACAGCAGTATTAGCATACTATTGAAGGATCTGGTATGTCCCATAATATATGTTTACTACTTTCTTTTTAGTAGATTTTAGTTTGAATTGCCAGATTATTATTGTCTTCATCTGTTATTTTTAAACTTTTAAAGGTATTATTTATATTATTGTATAGGTCTTCCCTGCTATCCCCGGTAATTATTATATAGCCTGCCCTGGCTGTGGCATTTTTTATTTTCTCAATAGTGCTTCCCGGGGATACATTATAGCCCATATGGATGACTCCCGGCAGCTTTAATAGTTCCTCTATTGGGGTTACTTCCTTTACCTTTCCCGGATGGGCAAAAAATAGTTGGACTGAAAGGTGTTTTTTTATATCCAAGGGGCTGGTCTTTATATTAGGACTTCTTCTTATACCCAGTGAATTATCTATTACAAGTCCTAATATATCCACTCCAGTTAAATAGGGGATAAATATGTCCTCATAGGCACCACCAATTCTACAGGCAATTTCATTGACTATGATGCCTTCCTCCCCCACCAACATTTGGACATAAAGGGGACCATTTTTTATATTGAATGCCTGGGTAATATTTTCATTTATTTCCTTTATTTCTGAATACCTACCTATATGTTTTGATGGAAAGTCATGGCTAAAGCATATGCCTATATGCTTGTCCCTTTGAAATATACCCCTATCTGTTATAGTAAGCATATGAGTACTACCCTCTTTTACCCAAGAGCTGATGGTAATTTCATCAGAGGGATAAAACTCTTCCAATAATGCCTCTTCTTCCCTGGAAAAACTTAAGGTGGATGGGATATTATCCTCCACTTCCTGGGGGCTATTTAATTTATATACCCCCCTTTGACCTTGACTATCTAAAGGTTTTAGCACCAAAGGAAATTTGAGTCCTAATGGCTGATTCTTTTTAAAACTTTTGTCCACTAGTCTGTAATTGGCAGTTGGAATGTTATTATCCTTTAATATCTTTTTCATAACTCTTTTATTGGTAACTGCTAGGGCCGTTGGAACATTTAAAAAACTAGGAAGTTCTAGTTCTTCAGCTACCCTGGCTGCCGTATATATGGGTTGATCTGTACCAATAGTCATAATCCCATCAATGGAATATCTTTTCCCTATATCAATATTTGCACCAATATCAAAGGTGCTGGCCACTTCATGAAAGTTTGCATACCTTTTCCCTGGTGGATTATCAAAATAATCTACCAAGACCACTTCATGACCCATTTGTCTGACCCTTTTAATGGCATTTAATTGATTATTTCCCCCGCCTAAAATCTGTAATCTCATTTATAATCCCTACTATGCTTTATATTTTTTACATAACCTCCCCTATAGGAAAATAAGGGTAACAGCTTATAATAATAAAATAGATTTAAAAAGACTTTGGAGAGTTTTATAAAGTTATAATTAGACTGACCATATTTTCTTTCCCTATGACTTACATATACATTCCCAAAGTTTTTTGTGTATTTCATTGTTATAGCTGTTATATATACAAACGGGGTCCTATCTTTGAGAATCTTGTTTGCAGTTTTCCTATTTATTATTCTATAACTCCCCACCCTTATATTTTTAGGTTT
>DUPX01000051.1 GCA_012838085.1 Eubacteriaceae bacterium | reverse complement strand
GAAGAAGGTTATATAATACATTCCCTTCCTCGAAAGGGTTATATTCTAAAGGATACTCCCGATATATTAAGTCAAATAGAGATTCAAAATGGATTGGATACTAAAATCTTGGGTAAAGAAATATTACACTATGACTCAATATCCTCCACTAATGATTTAGTCAAAGAATTGGCTTTAAAAAATGGGAAAGAGGGTTTGGTAATTATAAGTGAAGAGCAAATAAAGGGAAGGGGCCGTAGGGGGAGAAACTGGCAATCTCCAAAGGGAAAGGGCATATGGATGTCCATATTATTAAGACCAGATATACCCCCAAAAGAAGGGCCTAAGTTTACCTTATTATCTGCTGTGGCTGTGACTAAGGCAATAAAGGAAGCAACTGGCATAGAGGGCAAAATCAAATGGCCTAATGATATTATTGTAAATAATAAAAAGGTCTGTGGTATTCTTACTGAGATGAATGCTGAGATGGACTTAATTAATTATATAATTATAGGGATAGGTATAAATGTAAATGGAAAGACAGAAGATTTTTCTCATGAGCTTAAGGACAGGGCGATTTCATTATCTCAAGTAAAGGGAGATTATATTTCCCGCAAGGAGATAGTCAGAAAGATATTAGAAAATATAGAAAATTATTATTTAGAATTTATCCAGAGTATGGATTTTAGCGATATTTTAGAAGAATGGAAAGGCCTATCCTGCAATCTAGGCAAGGAGGTAAGGGCAATTGTAAAGGGGCGGGAAATAATAGGTCAAGCTATCGATATTAATAAGGATGGCTCGCTTATCTTAAAGACAAAAGATGGGGAAGCGGTTGAAATAATATATGGAGATGTTAAAGTCAGAGGTATTGATGATTATGTCTAGGGGCTAAAATTTCATTATTCTATTGTAATATGGCTTAAATCTTGATAAAATGAGTTATACTTTGGCCGGTATCCCAATGGGAACTGGACAATTAATATAAATATTTTTATTTAGTAGAAAAGTCCTACTTTTAAACTAAATAAAAAACAGGGGTTGTAGGGGAGTATCCCCTGCCGCCTTAAGGAAGGTGCTCAGGTTGCATAGCAACCGTCGAAGGAAACCTAGGGTTTCCTAGCGAAGTGCCGAAGGCACTATATTATAATACGACTGGTATCCGAAAGGAACTAGAACGGAGGATGAAAATGAAAGGAAAGACTAGAACCATTGCTATAACTGGCATGCTGTCAGCTATAGCCATTGTCTTAGGGTTGACTCCCCTAGGATTAATCCCTGTTCCTACATTGGCAGGGAAAGCTACTATAATGCATATTCCAGTTATAGTAGGGGCAATTATTGAAGGTCCTATTGTTGGCATGTTTGTTGGATTTATTTTCGGTTTGATAAGTTTTACCACAACTGCTGCCCACTTACTAAAGAATCCAATTATCGCAATTATTCCGAGAATATTAATAGGTTTATTTTCTTATTATGCTTACAAATGGACTAAAAACACTATAATATCTGCTATTGTGGGAGGATTAACTAATACTGTTGGAGTGCTAGGTCTAGGGGTGGCTTTTAAGATAATTCCCTTTGCAGCAGCAGTAGGTATAGCAGGAACCCAAGGTATTCCCGAGGCAATAGTTGGTGCTATTATTACAATGATAGTGGTAAAGGCATTATATAAAGTTCTTGGGGAAAAAGCTTGAAATATTGCAGGCAGCTAATCTGCCTGTTTTTATTTAGTAAAAAAGATCTATT
Source organism: Eubacteriaceae bacterium (assembly GCA_012838085.1). GTDB lineage: Bacteria > Bacillota > Clostridia > Eubacteriales > Garciellaceae > DUPX01. The sequence goes on along the minus strand of DUPX01000051.1, from coordinate 3,076 downwards.
TTATGCTAACTAAATAAAACTTTACAGATAATAAATTAAGAAGGTGAGATTATGATTTTAGTATTTGATGTGGGAAATACAAATATGGTCCTTGGGGTATATGAAGGGAAAAGACTTATAGAAAGCTTTAGATTATCTACTGAAAGCATTAGGACAGCTGATGAATATGGAATGACGGTAAATGGTTTATTTGAATATAGAGGTATTTCTCTAAGAGATATGGAAGCAGTAATCATCTCTTCAGTAGTACCAAATTTGATGTATTCCTTGGAACATATGGCCAGAAAATATTGCGGGGTGCGACCTTTAGTGGTAGGACCAGGAACAAAAACCGGAATGAATATAAAGTTTGATAACCCCAGAGAGGTGGGAGCAGATAGAATTGTAAATGGTGTAGCAGCCTTTGAATTGTATGGAGGACCAGTTATAGTGGTAGACTTTGGGACAGCAACAACTTTTTGCTATATTTCTGATAAAAGTGAGTATATGGGAGGGATAATCGCTCCAGGAATAAGGTTGTCAGCAGATGCCCTATTTGAAAGGGCGGCAAAGCTACCTAGAATTGAATTAGTAAAACCCCCTCAGGTTATTTGTAAAAATACCATTGCAAGTATGCAATCAGGTATGGTCTATGGTTATGCTGGACTGGTAGATTCCCTTGTTGGAAGAATGAAAGAAGAAATAGGCAATAGGGACATAAAAACTGTGGCAACAGGGGGTATGGCGAGGATGATAGCTTCTGAAGCAAAGTCCATAGATATAGTGGACAGCACTCTAACCCTAGAAGGACTCAGAATTATCTATGAAAGAAATTTAGACTAGCATAGTTTTCAAGGAGAGATTTATTTTGAAGATAGGAAATATAGATATAGCAAATCCCGTGTTCTTAGCACCTATGGCAGGTATCACAGATTTGCCTTATAGAACCTTAGTAAAGGAGATGGGATGTGGTCTACTATATACAGAAATGATCAGTGCAAAAGGTTTATATTATAGTAATGATAATACTTCTAGGCTTTTAGATATAAGTGAAAAAGAACAGCCTATCACTGTACAAATATTTGGATCTCATCCACAGATAATGGGGGAAATTGCCCATCGGTTAAATTCTATGGATTTTCAAATCCTAGATATTAATATGGGCTGTCCAACCCATAAAATAGTAAAAAATGGAGATGGCTCTGCTTTAATGAAAAATCCCAAATTAGTTGAAAAAATAATAAAATCAGTGGTGGGGGGAACTACAAAACCAGTAACAATAAAAATCCGAAAGGGTTGGGATGAAAATTCAATAAATGCAAAAGAAATAGCCATAATAGCTGAAGAGGCCGGTGCAAAAGCAATAGCAATTCATGGTAGAACTAGGGAAGAATTTTATAGTGGTATGGCAGACTGGGATATAATTAAAGAAGTTAAAGAACAAATAACTATACCAGTAATCGGTAATGGAGATGTAGATTCTCCTGAAAAAGCTAAAGAAATGTTTGAACATACTGGATGTGATGCCATTATGATAGGGAGGGCTGCCCAGGGCAATCCATGGATCTTTAAAAGAATTAACCACTATTTAAAGACTGGTGAAATAATACCTTCACCATCACCAGAGGAAATAATATCCTTGATATTTAGACATTTAGAAATGCTTGTAGAATATAAAGGAGAAAAGGTGGCTATTAGGGAAATGAGAAAGCACATAGCCTGGTATACAAGAGGGCTTAAAAATTCTACACTACTTAGAAGAGAACTAAATAAAATAGAAGCTAGGAATCAACTAGTATTATTATTGGAGGAATATCTTATTTCCATTAAATAAACTTTTAATTTAGTAAAAAAGATAGTAGAATAAGTAACAAGGATAACCTTGGTTTTAAATATATAAAAGTCCTAATAAGATATAAAAAGGATTAATATTTTAGAGATATTTAATGAGAAAAATATTTCTAAAGCTGAGGAGGGGAAAGAATGAAAAAAGTTTTAAGTGTAAGCTTAGGTTCCTCAACAAGAAATCATAGGGTGGAAACAGAAATATTAGGAGAGAGCTTTATAATTGAAAGACTAGGTACAGATGGGGATATAAAAAAAGCAGTACAAATAATAAAAAAGTATGATGGAAAGGTAGATGCCTTTGGTATGGGGGGAATCAATCTTTATCTTAAAGTAAATAGTAAAAAATATACTTTGCGGTCCGCCCTGCCAATTCAAAATGCTGCAAAAAAAACTCCAATGGTAGATGGAACAGGTTTAAAAAATTCTTTAGAAAGAATGGTTATAGATTATTTAAATAGAGAAAATATTGTGGATTTTAAAAATAAAAAGGTACTGATAACTTCTGCTATTGATCGGTTTGGTCTGGCAGAGAGTTTAGAGAAAACAGAGGCGGAATGTATATATGGAGATGTTTTCTATGCATTGGGAATTCCATATTTTTTACACTCTCTAACTACATTAAAAAGAATTGCAAAAATACTTTTACCCATTGTTAGACATCTCCCTTTCAAAGTCTTATATCCAACGGGGGAAAAGGAAAATGAAGAGAGCAAAGAGAATAAGACTATTGAAAAAATTTATAAATCAGTGGATATTATAGCTGGGGATTTTCTATATATCAAACAATTTATGCCTGAAAGATTGGATAACAAAATTATTATTACAAATACCATAACAGAGGCAAATGTTAGAAGCTTAAAGGAAAAAGGAGTAAGGATACTTATAACCACTACACCAGAATTTAATGGTCGTTCCTTTGGCACAAATGTAATGGAAGGGGTATTGATTACCTTAGCGGGAAAGAACTATAATAACTTAACTCAACAGGACTATATTGATTTACTAGAGAAAGCAAGCTTTTTACCACGAATAATATATCTTAACGATGAATATAAAAAAATAGAGGAGAAGATATAAAAATAGGGAATATACATAGGAAAGTTTTTCAACCATAATTACAAAGTAATTTCCTTAAATAAAAGTTGGTGAAAAGGTGAATAAATTCGCATTTATAATTCATCCTATAGAAATAGAAGATTTTCATAAAGTTATGCCTATATTAAAAAATATACCGACCTTTTTAATTTCT
>DUPX01000050.1 GCA_012838085.1 Eubacteriaceae bacterium | reverse complement strand
AATATCCTTATGGTGGTAGTTTTTCCCGCACCATTTCTACCAAGTAACCCCAGGGCCTTCCCGCTTTGGATATTAAATGAAATACCATGTAGTACCTGGGTATGGGAAAAGCTCTTGTAAATATTTTTGACTTCTAATAACATTTAGTACCTCCTTCCAAAACCATTGCTATTATAAATATACTACAATAATAAGATTTTCAATAGTCTTTTAAAAAGAAAAACCAATCCTATTTAAAGAGGATTTGTCTAAAATTTAGTTTCTAATTATATTAATGTCGTCCCCTAGATTTTCTTGGGTTTGTAATTCCATATATTATAAATGCTATTAATGTAATAATCCATAATCCATAACCGCCAAATTTTATAATATCTGAGGGTATTTTCTGTATCTCATCAAATTGGACAAAGGCACTTTTCACATTACTTAATGAATCCATATATACTAGTTCTGACCCCTCCTTACCAACTAGGCCATGGGTTATAATGGCATCTTCATCATAAACCCATCCATTTATCTTGTTATTAAACTTAATGGTAGGATCAGAATCCGTTAAGAGTTTGCTAATGGTTATTTCCTGTTCCTCATATGGATTGCCCTTTAGAAGCCTTTTATCATTTTCCCCTAAGACTTCATTAACCAGCATAAAAACCTTTTTATCCTTATTAGATACTAAAAATACCTCTTTTACAGGATTATTTTTCTCATCCAATAGGTATATATAACCATTGTTTTCTTTATCAGCTGCAATTATATAATTCTTTTTATCTAAGGAGAAATAAAAGCCTAGAGCTGGGTCTTCCTCATTTATAAAAACCTTCTCAAATCCTAATTCTTCCATAGCTTTATCCATGTATGGATCCACTATTAATTCTAATTCTTTATTACCCTCTTTTATTTGAAAATTTGATTTCTCTGGTTTTTTTAGTGTTATTTTAAACTCCTGGACTAATTTATCCTGGGTTGCCTTAATTACAAACTCTATACTGTCCTTATCTTTTTCTATTGTAATATTAGGTTGATATTCTAGTTCTACATCATCCTTAATGGTGCTTATTTTCAGACTAATATTGTCAATATTTCCTGGAAGTTCCCCACTATATTCAAACTTCTGTGATTCTGGTTTAATAGAAAGAATACTTTTTCCCTTTAAACGTTGTGAATTAGATATTATATCTATCTCCTTTATCAAAGGTGTTTTCATCCGCTGGGCCAATTCTTCTTTCTCTAATTCCTCAACAGTTTTCTTTTCCTGTTCAGTATTATCTAATTGGGGTGCCTTTGGTGTAGAGGGTTTTGGTTTTGGCTTTGTTGTTTTTTCTACTACTTCTATTGTTAATGAACCATAAGCTGGAGCTGGTTTTTCTGTATCATAATTGGCACTATCTATATCTTTAACTGAAATAGTTGATTTCCCTGGTTTTTTCGCTGTAACAGTAAAGCTTTTCGGACTTCCTGCAGGTGAATTTTCAACATATGTTGTGTTATTAGAAAATGATAAAACACCATTATTACTATTAACCAATTGAAACCTATAGTAATAGTTTTGATTGGAAAAATCCACGTAGATAGTAGCTTTATCACCAACGGTAATTTTAGTCTTTGAACTAGATAATTTTACTGGTGCACCTTTTGCAGCCATAGTTATTAAAGGCATGCAGATACTTATTACCATGATTAAAGCTATTAATTTGAATAAACTACACCTTTTAGTTTTCATATGTTATTCTCCTATCAATTTTTCATTTGCCAAATGTTTTTTTAGCCTAATACCGTCTATTGAATTTACCTTACCATCATTATTTATATCTGCAGCTTTAAATTGTTCTGAATTAAATTCTATTTCATATGCTAAAAATTTTTTCATTCTAATACCATCAATAGTGTTAATAACTCCATCCCCATTTAAATCCCCCTTTTTATATACAACCTCCACCTTCTCAAACTCTAAATAGTCTATATGAACAAAACCAGTTTTTCCATTATAAGTGGTTCGTGCCCAGGGAATGTTCTTGGGTTCTGCTATTTTCTCCACCGTCAATTTTGTTCCATTTTTTATTGTACCCAAGCTAGCAGAAGAAGTGGAAAAGCTTTCTCTAAAGTTTAGGCTACTTGCTGTTACTATAGCCTTTGCTGGTTTTTCAAATATCAATTCCTTCTTAGGAGGGGTCCAATCCTTTGGTGCTGTAGGAGTACTATTTTTTGGTCCATAGGCCTGAATATTTGAAATCCCTCCACTATCCATATACCCAAATTCTTCAAATAAGTTTAGTGGGAAGGTCCCTGGATAGGTTTTTCCTTCATAATTTGGCATCCAGAGGGTGGTCTTAATTCTATTATTTTCTTTAGCTAGATTCACTATTACTTGATTGACTAAGGCTGACTTAGTTTTATACCACTCATTATTTGTTGTAGCATCTTTCTTTACTGAGTAGGAAGTTTTGTCCTTTAATAAGGAAAGATCATAGGCATTATAATCCTTATAATCATTAAGCTTATCCATCCTATAACACATACTAGCTACCTTGATTCCATAATAAGGATCCGATGCATACTTTACTGTAATTCCTGCTGATTTATTTCCGAAGGAGGGGCCATAATGCCTCCAGTTCTCCACATTCATATATGCGGCCATTTGAGACCTCATATGGATGGCTATGCCCTCACCAATATTATCATAGGTGTAAGCCTGGTCTGGATCAGAGTCCACAGCTCCCCAACCAAATAAATTATTTCTATTTTTAGCATAACCACTAGTTCCATAGGCTGATTCTAAATTAGCCTGTTGAAAAATCAATATCGGGTTCATCCCATATTTTAAACCCTGTTCTATAAAGTGATGGGTTTGTCCCATCATAACTGAGTCATTTTTATTATAATATCTTAACAAACTTTCAAAGGCTTCTGGCTTATGATTGGTCATTGACCTTAAAGGTAGCCATTGGAAATAAGCATAATAATCCTTATCTCCCACCCTATTTTTTAACTCTCTATCAGTATAAAATCTAATTCCATCTGGTGAATAATAGGTTTTGCCTGCCTCCAAAAAATCTGGAGCAATTCCATAGGTTAAGTTAATCTTACCTAATCCAGGATAGGGTCGGGTAAGGTGAACACTTATCTCATTATAGTTACCGCTTTTTGTAACCTTATATTCCTCTTGATAGGGTACAATCTTATATGCTGTATTTTTACTAGCATTATAATTTGCCTTCCCCCCTAAATCTATTTCAATGGCATTATCAATATATATCTGGGGAATAATATCTATTTTGTTTACCTCTACATATCCTCTGCCCCCTTGAATCTCAACATCAGCAATAATCCTACCATTATACAAAAAATAATCATATACATACATCATATAATGGGCAGGTATATAGGTATGGGCAGAAGATAAAGATTTATTTGTATAGATATTTAATGTAGAACTAGCTGAATCCTTTCCACTTCGATAAGGATAGGATTGGGCTTGTCCCCTAGTTGCCGCCACGATTTTTAGGGGTGAAAGTCCTCCTGATGAGGTGATAACACCATTTGTATGTTTTTTCATTTCAGTCTTTGCTTTTTCAAAGTCTGTAGTTGTTAATATAATACTACCAAAATTAATACTTTTACCATCACTACTTTTAGTTAAATTATATACCTGATATGTACCAGTGCTGGCATTAATATTTGGAGAGATTTTAAACCCTATTATTAATACTATTAGAATAGATAATAATATAAGTCTAAAACTTCTTTTTTTAAAAAACATTTATTATCCCCCTTGAACTAAATTCCTTTAGTGATATACATTATACCATCTAAACTATAAAAAATCCTTTAAAAAAAATTAAAAATTATTCCATTTTTCTCTAGTGAAAATATAGATTTACTCACAATAAAAATGCCCATTGAATAATTCATATAATCAATGGGCTTTTATTTAGTAGGAAAGCTCTGCTTTTATATTAAAAAATGGGTTGCAAGGGGAGAATCCCCTGCCGAATTTAGGAGGGTATTCAGGCTGAAAGCCGTCGAATACCCCATTTATATTTCTTCAATTGCTACAACTTCATAACCTACTTCTTCAATAGCTTCTCTTATTTCCTCATCACTAACATTTTTTCCTTTTATGGTGGCTTGTTTTTTATCTAAGATAACTTCCGCCTCCATTACCCCTTCTAATTCCTTTAATGCCACTGTAACATGTCGTACACAATTTTCACAGCTCATGCCTTCAATTAATATTTTCTTTTTCATAAAATCCTTCCTTTCTTCGGGCTGGCATGGAAACCAGCCCCTACAATATTTTCAGAATAACGAGGGCGCCATTCCCTACATCTCTGACTTTCTGCCTCCTACTTCTTTCCTATAATTTACTATTCTTCTGGTTTAAATTTCTTTAGCCTTAATGCATTTGTCACTACAGATACTGAGCTAAGGCTCATGGCAGCCCCTGCTATCATTGGATTTAGTAATGGTCCACCAAATATATGGAGTAATCCCATAGCAATAGGAATTCCTAAGGTATTATACCCGAAGGCCCAAAAGAGATTTTGTTTTATATTCCTAATGGTGCTCTTGCTAAGTTGTATTGCTGTTACCACATCCATTAGATCACTTTTCATCAAAACTATTTCAGCAGATTCCATTGCCACATCAGTACCTGTTCCTATGGCAATGCCCACCTCAGCTTGTACTAGAGCAGGAGCATCATTTATTCCATCCCCCACCATTGCAACAATCTTACCCTCATCCTGAAGTTTTTTAACTTCATTTGCCTTATCCTCTGGCAATACTTCCGCTAAGATTCTATCTATCCCCATTTGTTTCCCTATAGCCTGGGCAGTTCTTTCATTATCCCCTGTTATCATTGCTACTTCTATTCCCATATCATGAAGTTTATCTATAGCTTTCTTGCTATTTTCTTTTACTGTATCCGCTACAGCAATAATACCCTTTAAGCCCCCATCTATAGCTATATACATTGGAGTCTTTCCTTCCTCTGCCAGCCTATTTGATTGGGCTTCTAAGTCCTCTAAAGAAACTTCCCTGTCCATCATAAGCTTTCTATTGCCTAGGATAATATCCCTATCTTCTATCTTAACTTCTATTCCATGGCCAGGGATAGCTTTAAAATGATCTAGATTTTTAAATTCTAATTTCATTTCTTCTGCCTTATTTACAATGGCCTCCCCTAAAGGATGTTCTGAACCTTTTTCTGATGAGGCTGCTAATTGTAATAATTCTTCTTCCTCTATATCCTTAGTAATAATATCTGTAACTATTGGCTTTCCTTCTGTAATAGTTCCAGTCTTATCAAAGATAATGGTGCCCACCTTATGGGCAGTTTCTAAAGCTTCACCACTTTTTATCAGCACCCCATATTCTGCGCCCTTTCCAGTACCTACCATTATAGCTGTAGGAGTGGCCAATCCTAAGGCACAGGGACAGGCTATTACCAATACTGAAATAAATATTGTCAAGGCAAAAACTCCACCTTCCCCTGCTATATACCAGGCTAAGGCTGAAATAATACCTAAGGCCAATACAATAGGAACAAAATATCCTGATATAATATCAGCCATCTTAGCTATTGGTGCCTTTGAACCCTGGGCATCTTCTACTAATTTGATAATTTGAGCTAATACTGTATCCTTCCCCACTTTAGTAGCTTTATATTTAATGGTGCCATTTTTATTAATGCTGGCTCCAATAATCTTATCTCCTATATTTTTTTCTATGGGGATACTCTCCCCAGTAAGCATAGATTCATCAACTGAGGTATTTCCCTCTACCACTTCCCCATCCACCGGCATTCTTTCCCCCGGCCTAACTAGTATAATATCCCCCACTTCCACCTCATCAATAGGAATTTCTATTTCCTTTCCCTCTCTAATAATAATGGCGGTTTTAGGAGACAAGCCCATTAACTTCTTTATGGCCTCTGAGGTCTTCCCCTTAGAAACTGCCTCCAAATATTTACCAAAGGTTATCAGGGTAATAATTACTCCGGCAGATTCAAAATACAAATTATGGGCATGGGATGGGTGTCCCTTTCCAATCATTATGGTGGAATAAATTCCATAGATAAATGCAGAGGATGTCCCTATGGCAATTAATGAGTCCATATTAGGATTTCTCTTTATTAGGGTTCTAAATCCCACAGTATAAAACTTATAGCCATAAATTATTACTGGTATGGTCAAAAACATTTGAACTAGGGCAAAATTTAGTGGATGAATTTCTGGTGAAATAATATTCGGTATAGGCAAACCTATCATTGGTCCCATAGCAATGTAAAATAATGGTATGGTAAATATAGCTGAAACTATAAGTCTAGTTTTAAGGGACCTAATCTCACCTTCTTTTTTTTCCTGGTCAGAGTCAATAACCACTTCCTCTTCCTTCACCTTATACCCTGCTTTTTCAATGGCCTTTTTAATATCAGACATCCTTACCTTTGAACTGTCAAACTTTATGCTAAGCTTTTCAGTAGCTAGGTTTACATTGGATTCCTCTACCCCTTCCAACTTTCTAGTAACTCTTTCTACAGCTGCTGAACAGGAAGCACAAGTCATACCTTCCACAGATATAACTTTAGTGGTGGTATCTAAATGAGCCTTATAACCTGCCTTTTCCACCGCTGCCATAATCTCTTTCTCTGAAAGTTTTTCCTCATCAAATTCTATATTTAATTTTTCTGTGGCTAAATTTACATTGGCACTTTCTACACCATCTAGTTTTTTGGTGACCCGCTCCACCGCTGCTGAACAGGCGGCACAAGTCATGCCTTCCACTTTAAATATCTTTTTAGCCATAAATTTCCCTCCTTTAGCAGCTATCAATCTAGCAGCTTAGACAATATATCAATTACCTCATTTATTTTTTCCTCTGGATCATCATTTTTGTATGCTTCTAAAACACAGTGATCCATATGCTGCTTTAGTATTAACAAATTGGATTTTTTAAGTAATGATTGGCCAGCCATTATTTGATTGGATATATCAATACAATAACGGCCCTCCTCTAACATTCTTATGGCGGCTTCTATTTGCCCCCTAGCTATCTTTAATGTTTTTAAAGCTTCTTTTTGTTCATTATTCATCTTCTCACCCCCACCCCCCTCCAGGGGGTACTAATTATATAATAATACTCTTTTCCCTTCCTGTCAAGACTATGGTATCATTTGACAGAATTAAACTGATATGTCTATAATAGTTTTCCATGAAATAGAGTATTTATAAGCCCTTAGCAAAGATTTATGTTTAATGCTATTCTAATCAGGGAAAATATACTCTTGATAGGGAAAAATGGAGGTGTAGCATTTGGAGTTTAATATGGATTTTAGCCATATCTTATTTGCCTTTGGGCTAACATTATTTGCAGGCTTATCTACAGGAGTTGGAAGTGCTCTAGCCTTTTTCACAAAGACCACCAATAAAAAATTTTTATCCGCCGCCCTTGGCTTCTCTGCCGGAGTGATGATCTATGTATCCATGATAGAGATCTTTGTCAAAGCTAGGGAATCCTTAGAAGCAGTATATGGTGCAAAAACAGGGTATTGGTATACCACCATCGCCTTCTTTGCTGGTATTGCCATTATGGCATTGATTGATAAACTGGTACCTGATGCGGAGAACCCTCATCATATGAGAGATGTGGGAGAAATGGATCAACAAGATTTAGAGGAGAAAAGCCTAAAGAGAATGGGAATGTTTTCAGCGTTAGCCATCGCCATCCACAACTTCCCCGAGGGTCTGGCAACCTTTATGAGTGCCATCCACGACCCTGCCTTAGGGATAAGTATCGCAGTAGCCATTGCCATACATAATATACCTGAGGGCATCGCAGTCTCTGTGCCAATCTACTACTCTACTGGTAGCAAAAAAAAGTCTTTTAAGTATTCCTTCCTTTCAGGGCTATCTGAACCAATTGGTGCCTTAGTGGGCTTTACCCTACTACGGAGCCTTATTAGTGATACTCTGTTTGGCATTACCTTTGCAGCGGTGGCTGGACTAATGATCTATATTTCCTTGGATGAGCTATTACCAACTGCAGAAAAATATGGGGAACACCATATAGCCATCTATGGGCTGATCGCTGGAATGGCTGTTATGGCATTGAGTCTGTTGTTATTATCATAAAATTTAACTTACTAAATTATAATGATGAAAATAATAAAATTTTAAAGGAACCATAGAAGGTTCCTTTAATTTATATTAATAAAAAATGTGTCATAGGGATATGGAATAATCTTATAAGTATTCCATAGGGTCTGGGGTGGAACCCAGCCCCTACAGCTCTTTTATATCAATATGTAAAGGGCGGTTCCCATGTCACCCCATGTTTCTCAAAAATAGCTTTTATTCTACTCCCAATTGATATGGAAGGTACCCTCCCGATCCACCCTTTGGAAGGTATGGGCACCAAAGAAATCCCTTTGGGCTTGAATAAGATTGGCTGGCAGATTTTCCTCCATCATACTAAAGAAAAAATCTAGAGCAGTGTTGTGGGCAAAGACTGGGATGTAAAAATCCTTGGCTAATCTCGTAACCTCTTTTATGGCCTCTATTCTATCCATTAAATATTTCAAGGCCTTATCACTTTTTAGAATCAGTTTCTCCCCATCCAGCTCTTGAAGGATTTCTCGAAGAAAATCTAAAAGCTGTGCTCGAATAATACATCCCCCTTTCCATATTCTCAGTACTTCGGAAAGTTGGACTTGATAGCCATATTCTTTAGATGCCCCTTGGATGACCCAAAGTCCCTGGACAAAGGCATTAAAAAATACAAATAGTAGGCTTTCCCTTAAGTTACGAATCACCTCATCCTTTCCATATTCCAATTTGGGATAGTTTCTATTAAATCTCTTTGAAAGAAATTGCCTTTCTTCCTTAAAGAAGGAGAGCACTCGTGCCTCCACTGCCGTACTAAGGGTAGGGGCAGGAATTCCTAGATCAAAGGCACTTTCTGCCGTCCATTTGCCGGTCCCCTTCTGTCCCGCCTTATCTAGAATAAGATCAACCATAAATCTTTCTGTGCCTTTTTCCTTATATTTTAGTATCTTTCCTGTTATCTCTATAAGATAGGAGTTCAGCTCCCCTTCATTCCAATTTTCAAAAACCTCACTAATCTCAACAGGTGAGAGTTTTAAAATTTTCCGCATAATGTCATAACTCTCGGCGATTCCCTCCATCATGGCATATTCAATACCATTGTGGACCATCTTGACAAAATGTCCTGCTGCCCCCTCCCCCACAAGTGTACAGCAGGGACCAGAATCAGTCTTGGCAGCGATACTTAAAAGGATATCCTCCACTAGGAAGTAGGCCTCCTTGGAGCCGCCGGGCATCAGGGAAGGGCCATTTCGGGCACCTTCCTCTCCTCCAGAAACTCCTAAACCTATATAGTGGATTCCTTTCCCCTTTAAAAAATCCACCCTCCCTGCGGTGTCCTTAAAATGGGTATTCCCTCCGTCTAAAATTAAGTCTCCCTTTTCCAGAAGGGGAAGCAATTGGCCAATCATGCTATCCACTGCTTCACCAGCCTTGATCATTAAAAGTATTTTCCTAGGTCTCTCTAATGAGGATACAAATTCTTCTAGGCTATCAAAGCCTAAAACTGATTGACCTTTCACCTCATCTTTTATAAAATCATACATTTTCTCTTTGGTTTTATTATATACCGAAACTCGGATCCCCTTATCTCCCAAATTTAATACCAAATTCCGACCCATTACACCCAGCCCAATAACACCCAACTCCTTCATCCTTAGAACCTCCTCCTTGTAAGCTATTATTAGTAATACTCTATTATCTTTATTATATCCCTTTTATTCCTAGTGTTTCCCCTTATACAGAAACCTCCTAGGATAGATTAAAATGGTATCTATCTTAGGAGGTTCTCTATCCTATGATTTTATATTAAACTCTTTCTACCTTTATTCCCGTTGAATGGTCATTAAGATTTTGTCTTTCTAGTCCAGGATCATCCACCCTTTTAATGCTTAATGCCAGTGTCTCCTGCATAATATACTCTTGGAAGGCTTCTATGGCTTGAGCCATCTTTTCGTCCCCATCAAAGAAGATATTAATATTATCTGTAACCTCAAAATCCTCATTCTTCCTCATCTGCTGCACCTTCGATACAAATTCCCGGGCCAATCCCTCTAGAATCAACTCCTTGGTCAGGGTGGTATCTAGTATTACAAATAGATTGTTTTCCATTTGTACCATAAATCCTTCCTTAGCAGAAATATTTATTAAAACATAGTCTTTATTTATATCTACTTCTTCCCCATCTAAATCTAATTGTAAGCTTTCCCCTCTTTCCAGCTTGGGAACTATCTCTGATGGATTTAGCTTGCCTAATGCCTTTCCTAATGATTTAATCTTAGAGCCTAAGATAGGTCCTGCAAACTTAAAGTTTGGTTTTAATGTATAGTCCATAAATTTACTTAGGTCTTTTTCAAAGACTACTTCTTTTAAGTTTAGTTCTTCCTTAATTAATGGAATTAAGTCCGAAATAAGCTCCTCATATTTTCCATCAACTAATATTTTTTGGATAGGCTGCCTTACCTTTATTTGCTCTTTTTCCCGGGCAGCTCGGCCTAAACTTACTAAATCCCTTACCAGGTCCATTCTTTCCTCTATCTTTTCATTAATAAGACTTTCATCAGCAACAGGATAATCTGCTAGATGAACAGAGAGTTTATCAGTAAGTTTTTGATATATTTCTTCTGAAATATAGGAGGCAAAGGGGGCTATAAGTCTGGATAAACCCTCTAATACCTCATAGGTAGTATTATAAACTGCCTTTTTATCATCATCTAATTCACTTGCCCAAAATCTTCTTCTATTTCTTCGAATATACCAATTTGAAAGGTCCTCATTAACAAAATATTGTATCTTGCGTACCGACCTATTCAAATCAAAAATTGCTAGTTCAGCATTTACTTCCTTTACTAGGTTATTGTATTTAGATAAAATCCACTTATCTATTTCCGGTCTTTTATCATAATCTACAAAGAAATCCCTTGGATCTACCTGATCTGTATTGGCATATAGTACAAAGAAATTATAAACATTTGATAGGGTACCAAAGAATTTGCTTAATACTTCCTTTAATCCTTCCTCATCAAATCTGGTAGGAGTCCATACAGGAGATACATATAGTAAATACCATCTAAGGGCATCTGCCCCATATTTATCAAATAATTCAAAGGGGTCTACTGTATTTCCCCTAGACTTAGACATTTTTTGTCCATCTTTATCCAATATAAGGTCATTTACTAGTACCTGTTTATAAGGGGAAACCCCCATTACAAAAGTGGATATTGCCATTAGGGAATAAAACCATCCCCTAGTCTGATCAATACCCTCACATATATAATCAGCAGGGAATTGTTCTTCAAAAATCTCTTTATTCTCAAAGGGATAATGGTATTGGGCAAAGGGCATAGAGCCACTATCAAACCAGCAGTCAATAACTTCCTTTACCCTAGTCATTATGCCATTACACTTTTCACATTTAAGATGGACATCATCCACATAGGGGCGGTGTAATTCTATAGATTCATCTATGTCTTCTATAGCCCTTTCTACTAATTCTTTTCTGGATGGAATAGAGGTAAGCTCCCCACATTCATCACATCTCCATATATTTAAGGGTGTTCCCCAATAACGGGTTCTGGATATTGCCCAGTCATTCACATTTTCCAGCCAATTACCAAAACGTTTTTCCCCTACATAATCTGGATACCAATCTACAGAATTATTATTTGCCACCAATTGATCCTTTAATCTAGTCATCTCTATATACCAGCTAGGCTTAGCATAATATAAAAGAGGAGTAGAGCATCTCCAACAATGAGGATAATTATGGGCAAGCTTTTCCTTCTTAAATAACTTCCCTTCCCCATGGAGCCATTTTATAATATCCACATCTGCATCTATAACAAATCTGCCTTCCCAAGGGGTGGTGGTATATTCCCCCTCCTCATCTACCGGCTGTAATACAGGAAGATTATATTTTCTTCCTAATTGATAGTCATCTTCCCCAAAGGCAGGAGCAATGTGTACAATACCTGTTCCGTCTTCAGTGGTTACAAAATCTCCCAGAGTTACAAAGAAAGCTTTTTTATCTGCAGGTACAAAGGGCATTAATTGTTCATACTCTATATATTCTAAATCTTTACCCTTTAATTCCTCTATAACCTCATATCCTTCCCCTAAAATCTTATCAGCTAAAGCCTTAGCCAATATAAATACATTATCTTTACTTTTTGCCTTAATATAGGTCACATCAGGATGGACACTTAGTGCCACATTGGCAGCCAAAGTCCAGGGGGTAGTAGTCCATACTAAGAAGTATTCATCTGCGTCTTTCCTTTTAAAGGCAACTATCACAGTATTGGAGCTAATCTCCTTATAACCTAATGCCACCTCATGGGTAGCTAATCCTGTTCCACATCTAGGACAATAGGGTAAAATCTTATGACCTTCATAAATAAATCCCTCTTTATTAAATTTATCTAAAATCCACCAGATAGATTCTATATAGTCATTATCTAGAGTGATATAAGGATTGTCCATATCCACAAAATATGCCATTCGATCTGTCATTTCTCGCCATTGTTTTTCATAGGAAAAAACAGATTCCCGACATTTTTGGTTAAATTCTGCTATACCATACTCCTCAATTTCCTGTTTGCTAGATAGATTTAATTGTTTTTCCACCTCTATCTCAACAGGTAATCCATGGGTATCCCAACCAGCCTTTCTCTTAACTTGGAATCCCTGCATTGCCCTATGCTTACAGATAGTATCCTTTAAGGTACGGGCAATAACATGGTGAATACCAGGGGCACCATTAGCAGTAGGAGGACCTTCATAAAATACAAAGGACTGGTTCCCCTCTCTATTTTCTATAGATTTATTTAAAATGTCTATTTCCTTCCAAAAGTTTGAAATTTCCTTTTCCCTTTCAGCTATTGGTTTATTGGATAATTCTTTAAATTTTGCCATTTCATTCAACCTTTCTTTTTTTCTTCATTGTTTACAAATCAATCTCAAAACGACGGGGGCATCTGTTCCTATATGACAAGATATCTCATAAGCCGATGACTTAATTGGGCCTTTTATCCTTTTTTCTGCCTATTAAAAAGGCAAAATTCCCTAAGGAGGGGGTGAAGATATCCTGTTGCTAAATAAAAAACCCCTAAGCAAAGCTTAGGGACGAATTAACCGTGGTACCACCCTTATTATAAGATAGTCTTATCACTCAATTCTTTAACGCAGATCTACGAAATTCCCTACTATTATTTCAGGAATTTAGCTCTGAGGTGATCAAATAAAAGAATATAATCATAATCTTTCAGCCTAGGATTATTTCTCTGTAAATTTTCTTCTTTTATAGGTGTCCTCTTCATCGCAATTTATTTAGAATTAACATTAATTGTAACTATAACGAACCTTATTGTCAAGGTCTCACCCATTATTCATTATTTATTATTTTAATAAATATTTCTACTAGATTTGGATCAAATTTTTTTCCGCTAGCTTTTTTTATTTCATTTATAGCATACTCTTTTCTTTTATCTTCTGGAATATCCTTATTATTTATCAACCTCTCATAACTTTCTACTATATATATAATTCGTGATAATAGGGGAATCTTCTCTCTCTTTAGCCCCTTTGGATAACCTTTCCCGTCCCATCTTTCATGATGACTATAGACATATTCAGCTAAATCCATTGTTTCATCAAAAAGACTAAGTATCCTATATCCAATAATGGAATGTTGCCGCATATTTTCCTTTTCCTCTGCAGATAAATCTCTTTTATCTATTATACCTTCTTTAAGGGCTACCTTACCTATATCATGGAAGTAGGCTGCCCGCTTTAGCTTAAATATTTCCTCTTCTGAGAGATTTAATTCTTTCCCCAACATTTCTGCTAAATTGCTCACTTCCATTGAATGACGTCTTTCACTATCATGCTTAATATGAAGGTTTTCTATAATAGTTTGTATTATTTCCTTATTAACTGACCTTCTATTTAAAGCCTTATCCCTGTACATGGCATCTTCAGCATTACTCATTATTTCTTTTAGGGATTGGTCCTCACTGACCTTAGTATCCATACCAATGGAGAGGCTACACTTAATTGCCACAACACAACTATCTGAAAAGGCTTGGTTTATACGGTCCACAACTTTCTTTGCATTTTCTTTATTGGTATTAGGTAATAATATTATAAATTCATCTCCCCCGATTCTAGCAATAATATCATTATTTCTACAATGTTTTTTAAGAATTTGGGAGGATTTAATTATAAGTTCATCCCCTGCACTATGACCAAATATATCATTAGTTAATTTTAGTCCATTTATATCTGCAAAAATAATTGAAATAGGTAAATTCTCAGGAGTATCAACTATTTCAAGGTTTTTCTCAAAGCTCCATTTATTCTGAAGGCCAGTCAGCATATCATGACTGCTTAGATATTTAATCTCCTCTTCCTTTTTCTTTCTATCAGTAATATCAATAAAAGTGACCACCCCTCCTATCACCTTCCCATCCCTTATTTGGGGATGGAAAAAGAATTCTACATCTAAATAAGTCCCATCTGCTTTCCAAAAAACCTCATTATCAGTAGAATAGACCTTTCCTCTTCTTATATATTCTATAATCTTACAATTCTCAATAGGAAATTCTGTCCCATCTCTATAGCTATGATGAATTAATTGGTGCATATTTTTCCCCAGCATCTCCTCTTGGCTGTCATATCCCAACATTTTTATGGCACTTTCATTACAAAAAGTACACACTCCATTAAGGTCAATACCATAAATTCCTTCCACCGTAGAATTTAACAACATCTCTAATCGGGTTTTGCTCTCCTCTAATGCATTATTTGTTCTCTCCAACTCCTCTGTTCTTTTCTTTACTGTGACCTCTAGATTATTAATCAAATATGCCATCTTATCAGCTACCCTATTTAGGCTTTCTGAAATTCCGCCAATTTCATCCTTCCTTACCATCTTTACCCTTTGGGATAAGTCCCCTGAGGACAGAGCGGCAGATACCTCCAATAGATGGTCTATAGGTTTAAAAAGTTTCTTGGTAATCTTATTATAGATAAAGAGGGAGAATATCAAAGCCATCCCTGTTAATACAATAAAATATTGTGCTCTCTTCCGAATACTGCCATAATAAAGATCTTGAGGAATAGCTGAGAGAATAGTCCAATTTAATCCCTCTATTTCCACTTCTTTTGCATTAACTAAAAATCTTTCCTTTTGATTTTTATAGATAAATTGATATGAATTTTCTTCCATATACTTTTTACATACATTTTTTAGGCTTTCATTTTCAATGTCACAGACCGTATGACGCACTAAAGAACCATCCTTAAGATAACTATAATTTTCCATACCCATCGAATTGGCAATAAGTTCTCCTGAATCTTTTTCTATTATCACTGCATAGCCATTATATTTTGCTATATTTTCATGCAAAAATGAACCCACTTCTGAAAGAAGGGTGTGGGTAGCTAAAACTCCTTGGAATTTCCCATCTTTATTATAAATAGGCCATCCAAAGGAAATGGTTAAATCTTTCATAATAAAGTGTTCATATATTGGTGAAAAACTAGGTTCCCCTAATTTTTCAACTATCTTGTACCATTCCCGAGTACGAGGATCAAATTCCCCAGCCTTCAATGCAAGTTCACCAGCGGTCATATCCTCATTGACTGAATAATACCAGGAGTGTCCCCCAGTGCTAGTATTATTTCTCATTATCTCTATTTTGCCCTCTTCATTTCTACGGGCTCCATAATACTCACCATTAACCGTACCTAAACTAAAACTATAAACCTCTTCTCCATGTGAACTTAATACATTAACAAAGAACTTGTCTCTTGTTTCTTCATTAGCTAAATCGATTATTCCTCTCTCTATCATATTATAGTTCCATTCATTTATGTGAAAGGGTATAAATAAAAAAGAACTTACCTTTTCATAAATTTCATTACTTGTCTCCTCCAGAATACCTTTAGATAATTCTTCAGTGGAAGATAACCAACCAGAAAAAATAATATATCCTATTAGTGTGGTAGATGCTAATAGGGAAATAATAAATATAATTGTTATAATCTTTTTTATTGAAATATTTTTACTAGCCATTATTATACTCCTTAAAACTATAAAAATTCACCTATATAAATTCTTTTATTTATTATACTCTTTCAATAGCTTTATTGCAGCTTCCTTCTCTACTGGTTTACTTATGAGATATCCCTGAATTTTATCACAACCATTTTTTGCTAAATACTCCTTTTGGCTCTCATATTCTACCCCTTCAGCTGTTACAATTTGGCCAATTTTATGGGACATTGATATAATATCTCCTATTCTAGATTTTTCAGGTCCTATCTCTAAAAATTTATTAATAAAAAACTTATCTATTTTTATAAAGTCAACATTTAACTCTGTAACCCTAGCTAAGGATGAGTAACCCACCCCAAAATCATCAATAGCTACTAGTACACCAAATCTTCTCAGCTTATTTATAATATCATTTATTTCATCAAAATTAATTGCAATGGTTGATTCAGTAATTTCAAGAATTATATTCTCTGGTGCTACCTCCATTTCCTTTATAAACTTAATTATATTTATTACAAAGTCCTTTTCCAGCAGCTGTATAGCAGAAATATTTATAGAGATTTTGATGTCATCATAGCCTAATTTAATAATTGTATCCAAAAATATCAATGCCTGCCTAATTATCATTTTACCTATGGGTATTATAAGTTTTGTCTTTTCAGCTAAAGGGATAAATTCTAGTGGCGGTATCCTTCCAAGCTCCCTACTAACTATTCTTGCTAGTGCTTCAAAACCACTAATTTTATTAGACTTTAAATCTAATATAGGCTGAAATTCTAGTAATAATTTTGTGCCATCTTTATTTTCTAATAAATTATATAACTCCCTCTTTACACCTTCTTCTCGAATTATTTCTTTTTCCATCTCATCATTATATGGACTAATATTTAAAAATTTGCTTATATCTAATGCCATTGCCTTTTCCGAAGCAATTAATAATTTTTTTAGAATATCAGCTATTTCAACATCATTATCCTTTATTTCATAGATGCCTATACCCCCAATAATTCTCTCCAAAGAAATAATAGGCTCTAGAGTATCCCTTATAGTCTCACTAAACCTAATTAATTCACTTAAGTTATTGTAATTTTTTACATAAAAAAGAAATCGACTTTCATGGGTTCTAAATAATAGATGAGTTTCTGAGCTTAATGTTTCCAGAGTGTGTCCAATCCTCTTTATTAAATTTCTAACATAGTAAAAGCCATAGGTCAAATTCAAAACCTGGAGGGCATTAAGATTTATACCAACTAAGGCCTTTTTGTACTGGCGAGAGCTATCACTTAATTCCCTTTCCAATAATTTTTGAAAATAAGAGCTATTATGTAAATCAGTTAAGGTATCATGGGTGCTTATATACCTAAGATTATTTTCCACTTCTTTTTTTTCGGAAATATCTAGAATTATTCCTTCTAAATACTCTAACTCCCCACCTTTATTAAAAACACCCTGACCAGTCTCATATACCCATTTCCGTTCCCCCTGAGCAGTTATAATCTCATATTCATATTTAAAGGGTAGGTCGTTTTTTATGCTGTATTCCCATTTTCTTTGTATATCTTCACGATAATCAGGAGCTATTATTTCATTAAAAGATAACTCCTTATTGTATAGTAGTGCCTCCGGCAAATAGCCCGTTAGCTCCAAACAACCAGAAGACACATATTCCATTGTCCAGTCCTTATCATTTCTGCACCTGTATGCTAATCCTGGAAAATGGGAAAGAATAATTTTTTTGCTCCGTTCACTTTCCAAAAAGTTTATTTCTGATAATTTTTCTTTTGTAATATCCTGTATAAGGCAAATATAACTAAGCTTATTGTCTTTAGTTAACATAAGCTTAGAAACAATCAATCGCACCCATACTATAGACCCATCTGGTCGGATATACCTCTTCTCCATAACAAAGCTATTGGTTTCTCCAGAATAAATTCTCTTAAATTCTTCTAAATTCCTTTTCTTGTCCTCAGGATGGGTAAAGCTTTGCCAATCCTCCTTTAATAAATCCTTTTCCGTTCTTCCCAATATTTTTTTAAATACATCATTCACTCTAATATAGCTGTACTGGCCATCCTCTCTGGTCTGTAATATCCCTATGCCTATTTGAGTTTGATTAAAAATAGTATTTAAGAATGTGTTTTGATTCTTTAAGTCCCTTCTTATTCTCTCTAGGCTAAACAAACAGCTATACATATCTATACGTTTTAATAAAGCCTCACCTATTATAGGTTTTCGAATATGGTCATCTGCACCTAGTGCTAATGCCTTTTCTTCATTCTCAAGATGTTCTCCACAGGTAAAAATAATAATAGGTATATTCTTATATTTTTTATCTGTCTTTAAGAACCTAATAAGATTAAATCCTTTTAATGGGTCACTATCTAAGTCCATCAAAATTAGCTGAATATCCTCTCTACTAATTATATTCTCTATGTCATCATGATTTTCCTCTATAAAAATCTCATGGCTGTCCAAGATCCTCTTAATATTAAATTCCTCATTAGCTATATGGTTAATCACAAGTATTTTCATATGGATATAATTCCCCCTTATTAATTTCCTGAATTTTTTCCATAAATACCCTGTAACACATTTAATCAATTCTATCCCAGACCGATTTCTAAGAATATACTCTTAATACAGCCAATAATATAAGAATAGTGATATATTATTTGTATCAATTAGAAAAAGAGTGTAATCGTTAAATTCTATTATATAGTGAAAGGAGGATATTTTCCATAAAATAGTTGAAAAATGTAGAAAATTGCCAACAATAACTTATAAATACCTCCAAATAGATAATCTAATTAATTAGACTATCTATTTGGAGGTATCATATCATGGAACCCCTTTTATATTATCAATTTGTCTCCGGTGGTTATATAATCAATTTTATCTCCCATGAAGGACTTTAATCTTTCATAAGATTTTATACCAGTACAATGGCAAGTATAATATTTTGCTCCTCTATCTAGAAGGTTATTAGCAATCTCCTTAAGGATGCTTTCTTCTTCATATCTATCTTCAGTAGGATTGTAGAGATGAAAGCCACCAATAACATATTGGGGTGGGGTTTTTACTATCTCTATACAACTATCTACAATATTTACAATACCCCTATGGGCACATCCTGCTATTAGAGTAATCTTCCCCTCTTCATTAATAATCAGATTTTGTTCATGAATAAAGTTATCTGGTATAAATTCTTCCTGTGCTTTCATTAGTAAATTTTTATTTGTGGAAGGGAGGAGTCTTTTGCCTGAAATCTTAGAAAATAATTGTAGTTTTTTATTTACAATAAAATGGTCATCAGTAAAAACAAATCTATCATAATTCAATAGGCTTTTATCCAATCCTATATACTTTTTCTTTCCCTTAGGATCTTGGGAATAATAATCACCAAAGGCTTTTTTATTAACATATATTTTTGCCCTATTATTTAATTCCATAAAGGCCTTTAATCCTCCACCATGGTCATAGTGGCCATGGGATATAAAAACCAGATCCACCTCCCGTAAATCAACATTTAGATTTTTACTATTTTGAATAAATTTATCACTGCTTCCCGTATCAAATAATAGTTTTTGACCTCCAACTTCTATATATAGGCATAAACCATGCTCAGTAGCAAAATCATCAGAAATAGAGGTATTTTCCATTAAAACTTTTATTAACATCATCTTTCCCCCTTTATTAAAAAAGTTCTTTTACTAAATTGCCAAAGAATTCCTTATATTTATTGTATTCCATAATAACTATGTGTCAATCTAATTAAATATTTTTCATCACCCAAGCTCCTCCATCAAGCTTTCTATATTTTTAATAACAATATCCCTTTTTATCTCTAATAATTGTAGATTTTCCTCTCCAATGGCCTTTTCAAAATCTTCAATGGAAAGAATTAGTTTTTCCAACAATGGTTTTTGCTCTTCCTTTATTTCTGCTCTCTGTCTTAAGTTAGTAATATAATTTTCCTTTTTTCCTGTTTCTTCTTCTGCCTTACTCCAATCATCTTCCTTGGCAACCATGTAAGACTGTCTTGCCATATATTCAATCTTTCTTAATATTCCATCTACATTACCCTTATATAGATCTAAAAAGTCTGATAGAGAGAGTATAATATTATTTGCCTCCATAAGAGCCCCATCTTTATTTTTTATATCAATATAATAGGTTAGACTATTTAATCTATTTTCCATCTGTTCAATCTTTTCCCTTACAGCCCCATCCTTTACTGCTGTAGACTCATAATCATTCCAAGATTCATGGATGGACTTTAACTTTTCCTTTGCCGAATCCCATTTTTTCAATACTTCAGCTTCCTTATCCCTTTCTATTTTATTTAATTCTTCTTCTGGAATTATTTCCTGCTGAAACATTGGCATACTATTTCCTTCCCCCTCCTGTGTTTTTTCTTTCTTATTTGCCCCTCCACCTTCTAATTTTTTCTCCTCCTTTGGCTTTATATCCTCTGGACTTAATTTATTTACATCCTCTATCCCTTCTAAATCTTCAATGGAAAGAATTAGTTTTTCCAACAATGGTTTTTGCTCTTCCTTTATT
>DUPX01000049.1 GCA_012838085.1 Eubacteriaceae bacterium | reverse complement strand
CTACAATGGGAAAGTATATTAATCCTATTAAGATTTCTGAAATAAAGGGAGTAGATACTCCTGAAGAAAAGATAAAAGGTTATTTAATAGGAGTACCATTTACCTTAAGGCAGATGGAGGAATTGCCCATAGATTATATATTAAATAAATATATAAAAGCAGGAGAACTAGCAAAAAAATTAGGGGTAAATATTATTGGACTAGAACCATCTTCGAGCAAAATAGCAGAACATATTGATACAATTGCCCAAAGATTATCTATATCCATAACCACCGGGAGAATATTTTCATTGCTTTCTGTACTATGTGGAATTAAAATGGCTGCAGAATCACTGGGAAAGGATTTTAAAGAGTGTGACCTATCAATTATTGGAATTGATAATAGGAAAGGGGAAGTACTTGCAAAACTTATAGCTAGAGAAATAAAATATCTCACCTTAGTATCCACAAATAAAAGTAATTTAGAATCAATAAAGCAGGATATTTTAGTAGAAACGGGTACTGCAGTTCATATAACAGAAAATTTAGGAAAGGTGATAAAAAATGGAGATATAATAGTTATCACTTCCAACCAAGAATATAAAAATATAAATATAGAAGAAGTAAAAAATAATGCAATTATATATGATTTATCCCGACCCAGGATAATTACTAAGGAAATAGAAGACAGAAGGCATGATATATTGTTTATAGACGATGGCTTAATCAAATTACCCTTTAAGATTGATTTAGGTTTTGACTTTGGCTATTCCACTAATATGTATAGTCCAGCTCTGGCAGAAACAATATTGTTTACAATGGAAGAAAAACTTACTTCTTATAGTGGAGGTGGGACTATTAACATGGATATGATTAATACTATAAATGATATAGCTAAAAGCAATGGTTTAACCGTTGGCGGAGTAACAAATTTCTACAGGGAAATACAGTTTAAAACATAGAGAAAGAAAGTTGTCTAAAGATTTTATAAACACTTTGACCAATTACTTGACAATAAAAAACATCTACATTATAATACAATGCATAAATATGCATAACAAGTACCTTTTGGGCTTGTTATGCTTTATTTTAATGAATGGTAACATTCAACTAGAAAGAGAATTTAAAGGGGATATTAAAAGCAAAGAAGGGAATAAGATAATAGGTGGATAAAAAGCATAATACCTAGACCTTGTTCATATATTACCTATTATAATAACAATTAAAATGAAAAGGGGAATTTAAATGGTAAACAACAAAGAAGTAATACTAACTTATGAAGGACTAATTAAATTAGAAAGAGAATTAGAAGAGTATAAATCAATTAAGAGAAAGGAAGTCTCTGAAAGGATAAAACAAGCATTGGCCTTTGGAGATATTAGCGAAAACTCAGAATATGATGAAGCTAAAAACGAGCAGGCCTTTATAGAGGGAAGAATTGCAACAATTGAAAACATGTTAAAAAAGGCAAGGGTAATTGATGAAGATGACATTACCACCGATAAGGTAAGTATAGGATCAAAAGTAACGGTAAGGGACCTTGAAGATAATGAGGAAGTAGAATATACTATAGTTGGCTCTGCAGAGGCAGACCCTATAGAATTAAAGATATCCAATGAATCACCGGTAGGCAGGGCTATAATTGGGAAAAAGACAGGAGATGTATTAGAAATAACAGTTCCTGATGGGGTCTTAAAGTACGAGATACTTAATATAAGCAAATAATTTGGGGGGAAATACTATGACAAATGAAGAAAACCATTCCATGGAAGAACAGGAATTAAGGGAGATTCTTTTAGTCCGTCGAGAAAAACTAAAGGAGCTTCAAGAGAAGGGTAATAATCCATTTACAATAGAACAATACATAAGAACCCATATGTCAAAGGAAATATTAGATAATTTTGAAAACTTAGAAGGTAAAACAGCTTCTATAGCAGGGAGGATAGTATCCAAAAGAGGGCATGGGAAAGCAGGTTTTGCTCATATTCAAGACATGGAGGGTAGGTTCCAGATATATGTAAGGCAGGACCAAATAGGAGAAGAAAGTTATAAAGAATACACTACCTATGATCTTGGAGATATTATCGGAGTAGAAGGGGAAGTATTTAGGACAAAAAAGGGAGAAATATCTTTAAAAGCACATAGTGTGGTTCTTTTAACAAAATCTCTACAACCCCTTCCAGAAAAATGGCATGGCCTAAAGGACCCAGATCTACGTTATAGACAAAGATATGTGGATCTAATAGTAAATCCTGAAGTTAAGGATGTATTTATTAAAAGAACAAAGATAATAAGGAAGGTAAGAGAGTTTTTAGATAATCAAGACTACCTTGAGGTAGAAACCCCCATACTAAATACAATTGCAGGGGGAGCTAATGCTAAGCCCTTCATAACCCACCATAACACTTTAGATTTAGATATGTATTTAAGAATAGCCAATGAGCTATTTTTAAAAAGGCTAATAGTAGGTGGATTTGATAGGGTATATGAAATGGGAAAAATGTTTAGAAATGAAGGAATGTCCTATAAACATAACCCAGAATATACAGCTATTGAAATATATGAGGCTTATACAGATTATAATAGAATGATTGAGATAACAGAAAATCTAGTTGAGTATGTGGCAAAGGAAGTTCTAGGAACAACTAAGATAAATTATGATGGAGTAGAAATAGAATTAAAAGCACCTTGGAAAAGAGTTTCTATGCATGATTTGGTAAGAGATAAGACTGGTATAGACTTTATGGCAGCGAAGAATAACGAAGAGGCAAGAGCATTAGCTAAAGATTTAAAACAGATAGAGAATATAGACAAGCTTACTAAAGGAGAAATTATAAATGCGGCCTTCGAAGAATTTTGTGAGGAAGATTTAATTCAACCAACATTTGTATTACACCACCCAGTGGATGTTTCTCCCTTAGCAAAAAGAAACCCTGATAATCTAGAGATTACAAATCGCTTTGAAGCCTTTATCTATGGTAGGGAAATCGCCAATGGGTTTTCTGAATTAAACGACCCAATAGACCAAAAGCAAAGATTTTTATCCCAATTAAAGGCAAGAGAATTAGGAGATGAAGAAGCCCATATGATGGATGAGGATTTTATAAATGCTCTGGAGATTGGACTACCTCCTACTGGAGGATTAGGAATTGGTATTGATAGGTTAATAATGTTTTTAACTAACAGCCACTCCATAAGAGATGTATTATTATTTCCCACGATGAAACCAGAAATAAAATAAATTAGAAACCTACTCCAAAACATGGAGGGCGAATCACAAAAACCAGAAAAATAAGTTGACAACTAATAAAACAGGATATATAATAAAATAGCTTCCGAAAAAACAATAAGGAAGTAGGATACCCTCATTGGTCTATAATTTGTAGGGGCAAAAAAGGAATCTTAAGAAATGTAATTGCTTAAGTAAGTTATCTGTAGGAAAACAAGTTTTCAACAGCTAACTTATGAGTAAGTCACTTGTAACAAATCAAAGATTTGAACAATTGACTTAGATTGGTCTTTGAAAATAGAACAGTGTAAGGAAAAAGGGCAAAAACCTAAATTTCTTTGAAACAAAAAATGAATGAGCTGG
>DUPX01000048.1 GCA_012838085.1 Eubacteriaceae bacterium | reverse complement strand
TAAGTCTGCCCCAAAAAATACTAGCCAGGAAAAAAGTAATAGTGCGATATCATTAGCCCAATTGATTGGTTTTCCAATATATCTCATAATTGCAGAAGCAAATATCAACCCTGCAATTCCTACTAATAAACATATAGTTATGGTTTCCTCAATTTTTATATAGATATTATAAAATTTCTTCACTTGGCAACCATCCTTATAGTTTTATTTTTTCCCTATATCTTTATAGATTTTTTCTCTTAATTCAACAAATCCTAACTCCTCATATGCTTTATCAGAAGCCTTTTTAAATGCCTCAATATCAATTTCCTCTGGTGGAATAATAGTCATACCTGCTTTTGCCATCTCAGCTTCAAACACTGAAGCATTCTCAATAACCTCCTTAGAAGCATTTTCTGCAGCAATTGCACATTCTTCTATAAGGATGGTCTTATATTCTTCAGGTAAACTGCTTAGCCATTTTTCACCAACAATTATGCCATTCATTAATAGAAAATGTCCTGTTTGAGACATAGTATTTAAAACCTCATGTAAAGCAGCTGGGTAAGAAGCAGATGTTTGACCCTCAGCTCCATCTATAACTTTTGATTGTACTGCATTATAAACTTCTGCCCAACCAACTGTTGAGACAGGAGTAGCTCCTAATGCCTCTATAGATTTTGACCAAACATCAGCACCAGGTGTACGGATTAATACTCCTTCCAAATCTGATGGTGAATAGATTGGCTTATTTGTTAGAAAATGTCGTGGACCATCAAACCAACCAAAATTTAAAACCTCTATACCATGTTTTGAAGATAATTCACTAGTCCATTCTTTAAAGGTATCTGATTCAACAATCTTTACCATCTCTTCATAATTTTCAGCAATATATGCAGTATTAATTATCCCGATATCCTTCACATAATTAGCCATACGTCCACCATCTGTTAATACAGCAACATTTACACCCTGAAGAGCCTGTTCAATAACATCCTCATCACTTCCTAAGGCAGCTCCTGGATAAACTTCAATAATTAACTTACCATCTGATCTTTCCTTCACTGCCTCTGCCCATGCATTAAATCCTTTTACAAAAGGTGTTCCTTCACTTAATTGAGTGGACATCTTGAGTGTATAAACTTTATCCTCATCATTACCTGAGCCTTCATCTGAAGGATCACTCTCAGTACTGCCTGAGCATCCAACAAGATTAAATACAACAGCCAAACACACAAAAACAATACATATTACTTTTAACTTTTTACTCATACTTATCCCCCTTTTTAATAATTAGCATTTATTAAATGCTATATATTTTAAGAACTTCCCTCCTATCAAAGTAAAAACAATATAAATGTTAGTCAATAGAATGAAAGTTCATTTCGAAAAATTAAAAGTGTTTTAAACTATATAATAATACATTGGACTGAGAACAATGATTTATTATATCTCTGCCATCTATAACGATTACATTAATAATTTCCTGTGTGTTCAAATTTTTTTGTAAAATTAAATGATTAATTTATTCAACTGTGCTTTTTATTAGTATTTAGTTTAAAATAAAATATTATCTTATAAAGCCAAGTTCTCTTGATATTAAACTAGCAGTGTTCATAACCTTTATTGAAAAATTTGAAATTTTACTCTCTGTTACTCTAATAGCTGGCCCAGATATACTTATAGCTGCCTCTACCTTTCCATGTCTATTAAATATTGGCACCCCTATACACCTAACACCTATCTCATTTTCTTCATTATCTACTGCATAGCCTTTTTGTCTAATATCTTCTAATTCTGTTTTTAATTCTTCAAAATCTGTAATTGTATAATCCGTATATTTTACAATTTTGCTATTGTCCCAGATTTCTTTAACTTTCTTTTCTGGTAAGTGGGCTAAAATCGCCTTTCCTACCGATGTGCAGTACATGGGGCTACGTTTTCCGATTGTTGAAGCCATCATAATTGTATTGTTCGCCTCCACCTTATCTATATAAACTATTTCACTACCTTCTCTAACAACAAGGTGTACTACTTCATTTACACTTTCCATCAATTTTTTTGTATATTCCTTTGAAACACTTAACAAATCCATGCTTTCAACTTTTTTACTGCCTAACTCAAATAACTTTAAAGTTATTCCATATTTATTTGTTTCTGTATCTTGAACCACATACCCCTTATAGATAAGAGTTGTTAATAGTCTATATACCGTACTCTTATGTAAATTTACCTGCTCACTTATTTCAGTAACACCTAGTCCCTCACTATAGTCTGAAAGAACTTCTAAAATTGATAATGCCCTGTCAATTGATTGTACTATCCCTTTTTCTGTCAACCTCTGTTCATCACCTTTCAATAAATAATTTTAAAATGTTTATATGTATTATACCTTCAAAGTCATGTTAATGTTAACATTTTAAAATTATGGGCACCATATTTAGTCCGTTAACTTGCAATTTTATCTATGATTTACTATAATATAACATAAGTTGTTTCACAATGCAAGCACTAGTTTTGTCTAATGGAATAGTTTTTATATTAAGGAGGCTTTTTATGAAAAAATTTAATGTTTTAAAAAGAATTGAAGACACCGGTATTGTGGCTGTTGTTAGGGCGGAAAATGAAGAGCAGGCTAAACATATCGCATATGGATGTATGGAAGGGGGTATTGATTCTATAGAAATCACCTTTACTGTACCAGGTGCCCATAGGGTAATTGAAGCCCTTGTAAAGGAGTTTGGGGACAGTCTATTAGTTGGAGCGGGGACTGTTCTGGATAGCGAGACAGCTAGGGCTGCAATTTTAGCAGGTGCAAATTATATTGTGGGACCAAGTTTTAATTTAGAAACTGCTAAGCTATGCAATCGGTATCAAGTGCCCTATATGCCGGGATGTATGACTCCATCTGAAATTGTAAGGGCTATGGAAGCTGGAGCAGATATTATTAAGGTTTTCCCCGGTGACGCCTTTGGTCCATCCATTATAAAAGCAATTAAAGGGCCCTTACCCCAGGCAAACTTAATGCCTACTGGTGGTGTTAGCTTAGATAATGTTGATCAATGGATAAAAAATGGCTGTATAGCAGTAGGTGCTGGTAGTGCTCTTACAAAAGGATCTAAAGAGGATATCGCAAAAACTGCTAAACAATTTGTGGATAAGATTAAAGAAGCAAGAAGTAATAAATAAATAAATTGGGCCTATATTTTATTAAGGGAGGTATATCTATGAAAAAAGTTGTAACCCTTGGGGAGATAATGTTAAGGTTGTCTACTCCAAGATATGAGCGCTTTGTCCAATCTGATTCTTTTGATGTGGTTTATGGTGGTGGAGAGGCCAATGTAGCTGTTTCATTGGCTAATTACGGAATGGATTCATATTTTGTTTCTAAATTACCAAAAAATGATATAGGACAAGCGGCAATAAATCATCTTAGAAGATTTGGTGTAAACATTGATTACATAGTTAGGGGGGGAGAACGGATAGGTATATACTACTTAGAAACAGGAGCTTCCATGAGACCTTCGAAGGTTATTTATGATAGATCTCACTCTTCTATTTCTGATGCTGAGGTGGAAGATTTTGATTTTGATGAGATCTTTAAGGATGCGGATTGGTTCCATTTTTCCGGAATTACTCCTGCAATAAGTAAAAAAGCTGCTCTACTTACAGAAGAGGCTCTAAAGGCTGCCAAAAGAAATAATGTAATGGTTTCTGTAGATTTAAATTATAGAAAAAAACTTTGGTCCCCAGAAGAAGCTAAAAAAACTATGACTAGGTTAATGGAATATGTAGATGTTTGCATTGGAAATGAAGAGGATGCGGAACTTACCCTAGGGTTTAAACCCGGGAAAACCGATGTAACCTCTGGGGAACTGGAATTAGAAGGTTATAAAAGCATATTTAAACAAATGATGGATAAATTTAATTTTAAATATGTTATTAGCTCACTAAGGGAATCCTATTCCGCCTCAGATAATGGTTGGTCTGCTTGTGCCTATGATGGAAAGGAATTTTACCATTCAAGAAAATATAATATTAGAATTGTAGATAGGGTTGGGGGAGGAGACTCCTTTGCCTCTGGCTTTATATATAGCATATTAAATAATAAAGATTTTAAAGAGGCTTTAGAATTCGGTGTTGCGGCCTCTGCATTAAAACACACCATACATGGAGATTTTAATATGGTTACTGTAGAAGAGGTGGAGAAGTTATTATCTGGCGATGCCTCTGGAAGGGTACAAAGATAATTTTAAATTTCAAAAAATAATGGGCTAGTAAAAAACTAGCCCTTCTAAGATTAATATTTATAGAATTATTAATAATTTTGTGCTCTTCTTTCAAAGTGAGCTCTTGGATGGTCACATACTGGACAGATATTAGGAGCCTTTTCCCCCACATGGATATGTCCGCAATTTCTACATTTCCAAGCTATTACATCGTCACTTATATACACAGTCCTTGATTCTACTCTATCTAGTAGTGCTCTATATCTTTCTTCATGTTCTTTTTCTATTTTGGCAACCCCTTCAAATCTTTCTGCTATTTCATCAAAGCCTTCTTCCCGGGCTACTTCGGCAAATTTTTTATACATCTCTGTCCATTCATAGTTTTCTCCCTCTGCAGCACTTATAAGATTTTCTGCAGTTTTGCCAATGCCATTTAAGTATTTAAACCATAATTTCGCATGTTCTAATTCATTCTTTTGGGTCTCACTAAATATTGCACTTATTTGTTCATAGCCTTCTTTTTTCGCTACACTGGCAAAGTATCCGTATTTATTAGTTGCCATTGACTCCCCAGCAAAGGCTTCCCATAAATTTTTTTCTGTTTTACTACCCTTTAAATCTTTCATAAATAATTTCCTCCTTTTTAGACATTTATATTTTTATAATATATATCATATCATATAAATAGGTTTATTGAATATATAGAAACTCTATTCCGCTTTCTTATCTAAATCCTTATAAGAGCTTATAAAATCATCTGGAATATAATATACTTCATCATTTATCAATATTTCCTGTAATTCTTCTGAATCTATAGGCTCTTTTATCTTGCTGATTTCTCTATGAATTTCCTCCATTTTCTGGTCTAATTGGGATACCTTATCTGCTGCCATTTTAAGTTCATCTAGAAGGTATTGGGGTACTTCCTTATCATATTTATAATAGATTTTATGTTCTAGGCTTGCCCAAAAATCCATGGCTATGGTTCTTATTTGAATTTCTACATAGACATTTTCTACCTGGTCAGACATAAATACTGGCACCTCTATTATTAGATGTAGGCTTTTATAGCCATTTAGCTTTGGATTTTTAATATAATCTTTTATTTCTACTGTTCTTATATCTTTTTGTCTCTGCAGCATTTCGCTTATCCTATAAATATCTGAAGTGAAGGAACAGGTAATTCGTACCCCTGCTATATCCTTTACATTTTCCCTGATAGAAGGGAGGGTTAGATCATAGCCTCGTCTATACACTTTTTCAATTATGCTCTCTGGAGTTTTTAGCCTGGACTTTACATGTTCTATTGGGTTGTATTCATAGCTGTAATGAAATTCCTGCTTTAATATATCTATTCTTGTATTTATCTCATCAAGGGCAAACTTATACACCATCATAAATCTTGTGAGTTTCATCTTTACTTCCCTAATCTTCTCTAAGTTGGCAACTTTCATGTTAATACTCCCCTATGCTTTTATTTTAATGATCTAATATATACTATTAATACTTTGAAAAATAGATAATTTAAGAATAAACTCTCCTTTAAATATATTGTAACTCAAAACCCTATGGATACAAAATTATTACCTTTTTATCCTGCCCTTTAATCCGGCTATAATAATATCTACTTCCCTAATCTTAATAATAATTATAATGATAAAGTATATCCCTGCTCCTATTCCTACAGAAATTATTAGGGATAAATTCCCCCCAATAAGTCCTTCTAATGCATTATAAAGGGATTTTGAGATAATTGCTATTATACCAGAGGCTATAATTATCTTAAAAAAAGTCAGAACAATGGTTTTTAATCCAAAGTCTCCAATCCTTCTTTTAAAAGAAATAAATAATAACAGGGTGGATAGAATTAATGCTATGCTAGTAGCTAGGGCTATACCACCTATACCTAATGGCTTATATAATAAAAGATTTAGTATAGTATTTAACCCTATGGCAATTATGGCATTGGTCAATGGTACCTTTATACCCTGTAGAGAGTAAAATCCCCTTAATAATACCTCCCTTAATCCATTAGCTATCATACCCAAAGAGTAAAAGCATAGTGCATTGGAAGTCATGAAAATAGCTTTAGAATCAAAGGCTCCCCTTCCAAATAATAATTCTACTATCGGCTGGGCAAAAATCATCCCACCTAGGGATGCAGGAATAACAAACACACTTATACCCACCATTGTTTGGGAAATTATCTTTTTAAAGTCTTCTATGTTTTTTTCAGAAATCATTTTGGATATCATTGGATACATTATAGTTACTAAGGTCATAACAAATACATCCAATATAAAGGCTTCTAATTTATAGGCATAGTTTATAGCCGATACCCCCCCAATGGTAATATTAGAGGCAAAGGCTCTATCAATCAGCCTATTAATTTGATGTACAGAAGACCCAATTATTATTGGAATAATTAAGATAAGGGTCTTTTTAAGATATTTATCCCCTTTATCCAGAGTAAAACAGTATTTATAACTTTTCCTATATATTGATGGAATTAATAATAAGAATTGTATTGCTATGGCCAGAGTATGACCAAGTGAAAGTATTATTACATTGATCTTTGCACTTATTATTATAGAGAATAATATGACTATATTGAAGGGGATAACCATAATAGCTGGGCTGAAAAAGTCCTCATTTACCTGCAAATATCCATTAAATATATAAATAAGACCGGAAAATCCCACACTTAATATGGCTATTCTAGTGAATGCAATGGCCAACTTAAGGGTATCCCCAGTAAAACCGGAGGCTAATAATAACACAATCTCTTTAGTAAAGCTTAATGTTAGAATTATCAATATAAGGCAGATAATCATTAGAAAGCTAATTAGATTGTTGGTAAATCTATAACCCCTGTCCTTTCCCTTTTCCTTTATAATACTACTATAAACAGGGATATAGCCTGTGCTAATACCTACACCGATTAGTGAAAATAACACACTAGGTATAGTTAGGGATACTAAATAGGCATCACTAATACTAGATGCCCCATAAAAATAAGATAGGACAATCTCCCCTATAAAGCCAAATACCTTTGATATAATTGTAATAAACATCAATATTAAGGCTGTCTTTTTCATTTTATCCATTCATTTAGAGATATTTTTCAAGATTTCTCCTATATCCTTAAATATATAGTCTGGTGTAAATTCTGAAACTTCTATATCCTCCCTCTTGGTCTCCCCTGACAATACCAGGGCTGTTGTGACTTGAGCAGCATTGCCAGCGGCAATATCTGTATAGAGTCTATCCCCTATTACTATGGTTTCCTCGCTAGTGAATCCGCTGTTCTTAATTGCTAATTCCACCATAGTAGCATTGGGCTTGCCGATAAATTTAGGTCTTCTTTTGGTGGCATTATACAGCATATCGCAGATAGAACCACAATCTGGTACATAGCCAAAGGATACTGGGCAAACATAATCAGGATTGGTGGCAATAAAATCCACCCCTTCAGTTAATAACCTAGATCCCTCCACTAGCTTTTTATAGGTGAGCTCCGTATCATATCCTACCACCAAGCAATCAATACCCTCTTCATATATATCCACTACATATATATCATATTCCTTCAATTCCTTTTTTAGTGATTTTGTTCCTAAAACATATATCTTTTTACCCATATAATTTTCCCTAAGATAAAGGGCGGTAGCCTGGGAAGAAGTCAAAAAATTAGTTTTATCCGCTTCAATTCCCAAATATGTTAATTTACTAATATATTCTATTATACTTTTAGAAGAATTATTTGTTAAAAATACATACCTGCCTCCAATAGATTTTATAAAATCCAGAAAATCTAAGGTGGCATCAAATAATACATCATCAATATAAATAGTCCCGTCCATATCTAATAGGTATAGCTTTTTATTTTTTAAATTGTCCTTCATTTTATTCCTCATTTCCAGGTCTAATTTTACATACCTAAAAAATATCTTTTATTAAAATATTTAGGGTATCCTCTATCTTTTCTAATTCTATACCACTATAGGGAAAGACCACCAACTTCATTCCCTTATGAAAACTTTCCACCATTTCCAAATAAATATTATATTGTTTAGCCACTTTTATTATCTCTCCATAAGTTTTTTCAGTATTTACTTCAAACATCATATGTAAGCCAGAGTCATGGCCTAGGATTATTATTTTATCCTCTGCCCTTTTTTCTATAAAGTTTACTATCATCTCATTCTTTTTATAATATAGCTTGCGAATTTTTCTTAAGTGTTTTTCTAAATACCTCTCTGCCATAAATTTTGCCAGGGTTAGTTGCTCTATCTTAGATGAAGTTTGACTATATCTTGCCTTTATCCATTTATAGTTCTCTAAAATATCTAAGGGCAATATCATATAACTAATCCTGATAGAAGGTAGTAATATCTTAGAAAAGGAGCCTAAATATATTACATGGCCAGCCTTATCCAAACCCTGTAGAGCAGGTATAGGTCTTGATTCATATCTTATAAGGCAATCATAGTCATCCTCTATAATAATTGAGTTGTTTTCCTGGGCCCAATTTAATATCTCAATTCTTTTATCTATAGGCATTACTGAGCCCGTTGGATATTGATGGGAGGGGCTTAGGTACACCATTTTTACCTTAGACTTTTTAAGCTTCTCTATATCAATTCCCTCTTTTAAAACAGGTATGGGGATAATATCCATATTATAATCCTCAAAGACATTCTTCGCCTGATTAAATCCAGGATATTCAAAGGCTATATCATGGTGTTTATCCCTAAGTAGGGAACATAAGATACTTAATAAATATTGAATTCCTGCCCCTATTATTATTTGGTCCCTATTACATCTTACCCCCCTAGATTTTTGAACAAAGTCACATATTTCTTGTCTTAGATCCACCTCCCCCTGATAATCTCCTGGGGTAAATATCTCATCTTCCTGGAGGACCTTCCCATATAGTTTTCTCCATACCTTATTATCGAAACTGCCTTTATCTACTCCATTGTTTATATAATGACTATCCTTTTCCTTCTCTATGATTTGCGGTTTTTCATTAGTCTTAGAAAAGCTATAGTCCTTTAACTCTACCACAAAATATCCCCTCTTAGGAATATTATTTACATAGCCTTCCACTACTAATTGGTTGTAGGCAGATTCTACAGTAGTTTTACTTACCTTAATATCTAAAGATAATCTTCTAATAGAAGGAAGTTTATCATTCTTTTGGAGTTTCCCCATTATAATTTGATTCTTAAAATAATTATAAATCTGTATATAATAGGCCTCTCTATTATTATAATCTATAATAACTCGTTCCATAATTTTCACCATCTGTCCTTATTAAATTAATTTATTCTGTATATTTTAAACTGGTCATTGGTTTTATTATAATATAGATAAGCAATATATGAAAGGAAGGGTAACATGAATTCTAGCTTGAAAAAGATAACCTATACATCCCTTTTAATTGCAATAGTTTTTATAGCTACCGTAGTTATCGCAATACCCTCTCCCTTAGGGGGCTATGTTAACTTGGGGGATGGGGCCATCTATATCTCTGCCTATTTTTTAAGTCCAGTACTAGGATTTTTAGCAGCAGGCTTAGGTTCAATGTTAGGAGATGCCTATCTAGGTTTTATACCCTATATGATACCTACTCTAATTATTAAAGGTACCATGGGGGCAGTGGCAGCTTATATGTTTAAAAAGAAAAGATTTGCTTTGGGTATGTTAGCAGGAATGGCAATAATGGTCTTTGGCTACTACGGATTTGAGGTATTCCTATATAATAACCTTATCTCTCCCTTATCAGGTATTTTATACAATTCCATGCAGGGTGTAATTGGGGCTATTGGTGGATATATTACCATTAAGGTATTTAAGAAAAGCGGGATAAAGGAATCATTAATTATTAGGTAATATTTAATTAGTCTTCGGGTGGGGTGGAACCTACCCCCTACTAACCCATCCAATATGCCTACAACAAGATATCTTCATCGCCTCCTTATAGAAATTTCGCCTTTTCTTACCTCTGCTTTTATCTCATATCCCCTATCCTTATTCCTTATCTCCTATTCCCCCTAAAATTTTTCCTATACTATCATGGATTATTAAATTTGCCCGTTTATCATAGGGGGTTTTGGATTTATTTATTAGAACTAACTTATTTCCCTGATAATAGTCTATTAGTCCTGCTGCTGGATATACCGCCAAGGAGGTCCCTCCAATTATTAAAACATCTGCCAATGAAATATATCTTATAGCTTTTCTAATCACATCCATATTTAGACCTTCTTCATATAGGACCACATCTGGTCGCACTACCCCTCCGCATTTTTCACATTTAGGAACAATTTCTTGCTCTAGTACATAATCTAAATCATATTTTTCTCCGCAATCCATGCAATAATTTCTATACACCGAACCATGAAGCTCTAAAACTTCCCTGCTACCTGCCCTTTGATGTAGACCATCTATATTTTGGGTAATTACAGCTTTTAGCTTTCCCTTCTTCTCTAATCGGGCTAAGGCTAAATGGGCTGGGTTGGGTTGGGCAGATGTAAATATCATATTCTTTTTATAAAATGAGTAAAATTCCTCTGTATGATTTTTAAAAAAAGTATACCCTAACATTTCCTCTGGAGATATTCCATATTGTTTTTGAGTTTTATATATTCCCTTGGGACTTCTAAAGTCTGGAATATTGCTTTCTGTGGATACCCCTGCTCCTCCGAAAAATACGATATTATTACTTCCTTCTATGATTTGCTCTAATTTCTCAAGCACTATGATAAACCTCCTTTATAAATATTCTCTACACCTTTTTAATTAGTTTATCATTACATTAATTCACTGTAAAACTATTGATAAAGTATAAATATAATTCCCTATACATATTATTTGTAAAAATATAAAAAATTTGTTAATTTCTTTATTATTTCCTATATTGACTATTTATGTAATTTTTGCTATTATTTAATATGTATGAAAATTTGTCGAAAAATGTAGAGGGGGTTATTGTATGAAATCAACAGGCATTGTGCGAAAGGTAGATGAACTAGGCAGGATAGTTATCCCCATTGAATTAAGACGTACTTTAGATATAGAGATAAAAGACGCCTTAGAGATTTTCGTTGATGGAGACTATATTATGTTAAAAAAATATGAACCAGCCTGTATTTTTTGCGGTCAGGCCAAGGAAACCATGACCTTTAAAGGCAAAAATGTTTGCCCTGATTGTATTAAAGAATTAAAATAAATACTTACTTAATAAATCTCCTATTTGATTTTAATAAATATTAGGGGATTTTTATTTTCTCCTTATAAAGACTCAGTTGTCCTATAAATATTACTAATTTACTATTATTTGGAAACATTTTGTTTATATCTTTTATCTATACTAATAGATAGCTAGTTACATAGGGGGAAAATTTATGTTATATGAATTTCTATGTTTTGTAAACCAATATAAACTAACTTTCTTGAAGGTATTTTCTGTAGTTAGTTTTGCCCTAATCTTTATAAAACCAGTGGTAGGATTTGGTGTTTTTTTTATTAGTATAATTACCTTAGCCTATTTAGATAAGTTTGTGGAGTTTATTAGTAAGAAAAAACACCTCTAATTATCCTCTATTGTATACTTATAGACCTCCCTTTTAGGCAGGTTTCTATCCACTGCCACCTTTTTTATTGCATCCTTTTTACTATAGCCTTGTTCCATATAATAATTAAGGTGCTCTGGTATTGTAAAGCTTGCCCATCTTCTTCTCTTTGCCTCTGCTATCTCCTCCTGGGACAAACCCTCAATAACTAGTACAAACTCTCCCTTAGGCTGGCGATTTTGAAATTCTTCTAGGGCTTTTTTTATTGAACCTCTCCATACTTCTTCATAATGCTTTGTAAGCTCTCTAGCCAGTGCCACCTGTCTATTTCCTAAGTGTTCCTCTAATTCTTTTAATGTCCCCACCACCCTATTAGGACTTTCATAGAGTATTATGGTGCGGCTTTCTTTTTTTATTCTATCAATTTGGTTTTTCCGGATGGCTTTTTCTCTGGATAAAAAGCCTTCAAATGCAAAGGCTTCAGTGGATAGCCCTGACAGCACTAAAGCAGTTAAAGCAGCATTTGCCCCCGGCAATAGGGTAAAGGAGATTTCTTCCTCTATACATCTTCTTATTAATTCTTGGCCTGGATCAGAAATTCCTGGCATACCTGCATCTGATACTATAGCTATTGACTTTCCTTCCCGAACTAAATCCATTAGATACTTCCCCTTGGTAAGTTCATTATGCTGATGGTAAGAGGTAAGGGGGGTTTTTATATTAAAGTGATTTAAAAGCTTTATACTATGGCGGGTATCCTCTGCTGCAATCACATCAACTTCTTTTAGTATTCTAAGAACCCTTAAGCTTATATCTTCTAAATTGCCAATAGGAGTGGCACAAAAATATATCATTGGTTTCTTTTTATTATCCATTAATTATCATCCTTATTCCATTGATAAATATCATAAATCTCCTGAGTATAGTCTCCCTCTTCTTTATATACATATAAAGGTTTTTCTATCTTAAGATGGGGCTTACCCCCCTTAATAGCTTGAATTAGGATTAAATTTGGAGCCTTTCCATAAGCAGGATGGACAAATCTTATTTTTTTAGGCTCGATATTATAGCATCTTAATAGGGATAATATATCCACTAGCCGATGACTTCGGTGAATCATAAAAAACTTACCTCTTGACCTTAAGTATTTTTTAGTAGTCTTTATTATGTCCTCTAGACTACATAGTATTTCATGGCGGGAAATTGCTTTGGCTGCAGTAGGATTGATTAATCCCCCCTTATCTTCCATATAAGGTGGATTAGTAATAATCACATCATAATAATTAGGTAGAATTTCACTAGGGGGACTTATTATATCCCCCTCTACTATTTTTATTCTATCCTGGAGCTGATTAAGGTGAACGCTTCGTTTTGCCATTCTTACCATATCTTCCTGTATCTCCAGACCTACAATCTCTTTAGACAGGGTTTTTCCCCATACTAATAAAGGGATAATCCCTGTACCGGTTCCTAGGTCTAAAATCCTTTCATCCCTTTCAACAATATCTAGTGCAGCAAAATTTGCCAATAAGACTGCATCCATTCCAAAACAAAACTTTTTAGTGTTTTGGATAATTTTTAGTCCCCCTATTTGTAAATCATCTATCCTTTCATCCCTTTTCAGTGGAAAATCCTCCGTCATAATATCACCCTTATGGAATATATTGTGTATAATGCTTAGGTTACCCACAAAATATAGTGTTTTATCCACAATTTGTGGGTAAGTTTTATCTAAATAAAAAGGACCCTAAGGATCCTTTTATTAAGTATTTTATTCTGGATTAGGTGCGTCTACAGGACAAACATCTGCACATGCCCCGCAATCAATACAAAGCTCTGGGTCTATAACATATTTGTCTTCCCCTTCTGAAATGGCCTCGGTTGGGCATTCTGGTTCACAAGCACCACAGCTGATGCAATCATCATTTATAAAATATGCCATGAAAAGTTCACCTCCCCACAGATAATGAATAGCTCTGTTAATATTTAAACATATATATAAGGAAATGTGAAGACCCAAAAATAAAATATTTAATCTTCTTTAAAACAATGGCTTTCTCCTTCTTCTCCTTTACAACAGCAATTATTCTCTTTAGATTTTTTCTCTAATACCTCAATATCATTTGCCTTAAATTCCTTTATTGCAATGTCTTCCTCCAGTAGCTTAACCTTAATAGTCTCTTGAATCAAATTAACTTCTATTATTTCTCCTAAGCCTTCAGGAGTCTTTACCTTATCCCCTTCATCAGGCAGCCTATCCCGTGCATCTTCA
The DNA here is from genome assembly GCA_012838085.1 of Eubacteriaceae bacterium. Taxonomy (GTDB): domain Bacteria; phylum Bacillota; class Clostridia; order Eubacteriales; family Garciellaceae; genus DUPX01. The sequence continues at coordinate 6,387 of DUPX01000048.1, read as the reverse complement.
TAGGCATCCTGCTCATATTTTAAGCAACATAGCAGACGACCGCATATTCCCGATATCTTATTGGGATTTAAGGATAAGCTTTGCTCCTTTGCCATCCTTATTGATACTGGTTCAAAATCACCTAACCAGGTGGAACAACAAAGGGTTACACCACAGGGGCCTATCCCTCCAAGCATCTTAGCCTCATCTCGGACTCCTATCTGCCTTAGTTCTATCCTGGTTTTAAAGACCGCTGCCAAATCCTTTACCAATTCTCTAAAGTCTACCCTGCCCTCTGCAGAAAAATAAAAAATGATTTTATTCTTGTCAAAGGTGTATTCCACATCTATTAATTTCATTTTTAAATCATGCTTTTCCACCTTTTCCTGGCATATTATTAGGGCCTCTTTTTCCTGCTCCTTATTCTCCCTTGCCTTTTCCTGGTCCTCCTTAGTTGCTTTTCTAAGGACCGGCTTAATAGGGGCAACTATCTCCTCCTCTGTAACCTTCTTTGGGCCAAGTACTACTTCCCCAAATTCAACACCTCTAGCTGTTTCTACAATGACACAATCCCCTACTTCTAATTCTATATCAACAGGATCAAAGTAATATATTTTACCTGCCTTCTTAAATCTTATTCCTACAACTGTATACATCTATTATTCCTCCTGGATTCTTAATAGCATGGTTTCTATATTTAATTGAAGATTAATATTAAACCTCCTATTACTTTTCATTATGCTTATATCATTAATTATATCATTAATTTGTTTATCTGATAAATAATATGAAAATTCTTCTAGTAATTTTTTATCTTCTTTATGGATTATCCATTTATTATCCCCTAATTCTTTATATACAGAGATATCCCTAAACCACAGCATAAGAAAATCCAGTAACTCCTCCAATCTGTCCCTTTGTTCCATTAAATATTCTCCAGTAGAAAACACTGATACTATATCCTTATCCTTTATAATTCTAAGAAGTTTTTCTAATAGGTCCTGTCTTTCCTGTCTAATATCCTCCCCTTGACTTAACTGAATTGCCCTTTCAATACTTCCATTTGCCATAAGGGAAATTTCCCTTGCCTTTGATAGCTCTAATCCTTGATGCCTTTGAAGATAATTCTCAATAACTTCCTCCTTTAAAGGTTGGAATTTATAGTTTTGACTGCGGGAGATTATTGTAGGTAAGAGTGCAGAAAGATTATCAGTTATTAATATTATTACACCATAACTGGGAGCTTCCTCTAAGGTCTTAAGCAATGTATTTTGTGCAGGTACTCCCATGGTATGGGCGTCATGGATAATATATATCTTATAATTAGATTCAAAGGGTTTTATAAGTATATCGCCTATTATATCCTCCCTTATTTGCTTAATTTTAATACTGGCACCTTGAGGAAATATATTAATTAGATCAGGGTGGTTATTATCATCAATCCTATAATCATTATAGGATGGCTTGTCCTTTGATAATAATGCCCTAGCAAAGGAATAAGCCATCCTTGTTCTCTGGCTGCCTTTCGGTCCTGAAAATATATAGCTATGGAAGATGGAATTATTTATAATTGCCTGGGTTAGCCCCTCTACAATTCTTTCCTGGCCTATAATCCCATGAAAACAATTATTATATCTTTTCAAAACGCTCCACATCTACTACAAAAATAGTAGCTCCCCCCACTTGTACCTTTATAGGATAAGTGGAAAACATATCAGAACCATAGGCTGAAGGAGTGGTAGTAGTAATAATTTGCTCCCTACATTTTGCCACCTGTCTTACCAAATCTATAACCTTTTCCACCTGGTCATCTTCCACACCTATTAATAGGGTGGTATTTCCTACCCTTAAAAATCCTCCAGTGGTGGCCAGTTTTGTTACACTGAAATGATTTTCCATTAATGCCTCTACAAGTAGATTAGCATCCTCATTTTGTACAATAGCAATTACCATTTTCATATAATTTCCCTCCTTTTTCTACCCTGCACCCAGTATGAAAAAGCAATTTTTCAGTCCTATCTGGATAGAGATTTTAAAAATATTTTAGTTTCTCTATAAATCTTTTCATGTATTTTACCCGGGGTCATTAGCTCACCCTTCTCTATACATATTATTCTCTTCCAATTATATTTATTTATTAAATAGCTTGCATTTTCATAGGATTGCTCTAAATGTTCTCTATCCTTTTCATGTATATCCTGTTGACTTTTACCGGAAAATTTATTTAGTCTTCCCGCCCGGAGTTTTTGATTTATACTTACGGGGATATCTAAAAAGAATACTAAATCTGGAATAGGCAGTTTATATAAATTGAATTCATAGTCCCATAACCAATCTAAAAACCTTTCTCTTTCCTTTGGGTCAATTATTTTCCCTCCCTGATGTACCATATTGGAGGTGGTGTATCGGTCAGCCAATACAATCCCCCCCTGTTTGTAAAATTCCTCATAATCCTCTTTATAGGAGGCATAGCGATCCAAAGCATAAAAAGTGGAAGCTATATAGGGACTTACATCATCTGGTTTGTCGCCAAAATCTCCCCTTAAATACATCTTAACTAAAGCAGAAGATTCTTTATCATATCTGGGATAAGATATTTTCTTAATATTTACCCCTTCTTCTTTGAGTCTATCATATAATTTTTTGGTCTGGGTTTCCTTTCCACTGCCGTCTACTCCTTCTATAGCGATTAAACTTCCCCTGTTATTAGCCTTCATGTCCAACCCCTCTTCTCTAGTTTTCCACTACTACATTTATAGTATTTAGTTTATTATCCTGAGTACCGATAATCTCCCCTCCCCAAGACTTAATGTGCTTCACCCTATCTATAATATCCGGGGTAATCTCTTCCCCTGGTAAAATAATAGGGATTCCTGGAGGATAGGGTATAATAAATTCCTTACTAATTCTTCCTATGGATTCTTCAAATTTTACCCTTTCCTCTGGAGAATATATTGCATCTCTAGGGGACAGTATTACCTTTTCCTCCATCAAGGGCAATTGGAAATATTTTTTCTCCTGTTTTCTTCCCTTATATTGATTATATATTTCTATTAACCCCTTTGTAAACCTTTCAATATCATTATATTCTGTCCCCATCCCAGTCATTGCTAAAATATGATAATAATCAGATAATTCCACCTGAATTCCAAAGTTCTTCCTTAGTATTCTATCCACTTCCAAGCCCGAAAGACCTGTTGAAGATACATCTATAAGAAATCGGCTAATATCATAGTCTACTACTCCATGTTTCCCTATTAAATCTTTTCCTACTATTTTAAAGGATGTTTCTTTGGTAATTTCCTCTATAGCACTCTGATTCCATTCTATTATATTATCCCATTTAATATAGCCCTCCCTTTCAGCCTCTAAGGCAGCAAATTCTAAAGAAGCCATTAGAGGATAAGAGGGGCTGGTGCTTTGTAATAAAGCTAAAAACATCTCTAATTGACCCATAGAGCAGCTCCTACTATTACCCACATGGAGCATAGAGGATTGGGTAAAGGAGGATAGCATTTTATGAGTACTTTGGGCAACTATATCCCCTCCGGACTCTAAAGCTGTTAATGGCAAGTCCTTATGAAAGGCAAAGTGGGCACCATGGGCCTCATCCACCAATAATAGCTTATTTTTAGCATATAGTAATTCCCTTATCTTTTTTAAATCACTACAGCTTCCATAAAAGGTGGGATAAGTTATTAGGGCTGCTTTAATATCCGGATGCTCCCGTAATTTCTCCTCCACATCCTCAGGGGAAATTGATAGGCCTATTCCCGTTTTAGGATGAATTTTAGGCTGAATATAAATTGGTATTAGATCTCCTAAAATCAATCCATTCCACACTGACCTATGGCAATTCCTAGGTACTAATATCTTATCCTTAGGTCTACATTGGGATAGCATCATAGATAATATCCCCCCAGTGGTGCCATTGATTAGAAAGTAGGTTTTTTCCGCACCAAAAATTCTTGCTGCCCTTTCCTGGGCTGCTAAGATCATTCCCTGGGCCTTATGTAGATTATCACTTCCTGGTATTTCCGTAATATCAATTTCCCCAATATTATTCATTATATCAGGAAACTTAAGCCTCCCCTTATGACCAGGCATATGAAGAGAACACAGGTTTTCTGCTTTTAATAACTCTAAACCCTTTAAGATTGACATATCTGATTCTCATTACTCCTTCCAGCTTAACTTCAATAAACTATTAGATTTTAACCTTCTCCCCTATTAAGTTTATTTTCACTCCTATTATATCACCAAAAATATAAAAAGGGTGCCTACTTATAGGAACCTTAAATTCTCCCGGTAGCTTCTATGGAGTCAAAGCACCTTCTTTAAATTCCCAAGGGATACTCCCCTTACAATTGCTACTTTTTATTTAAATTTATAAATATTTATTAAATATATTTTTATTATGCTATAATAATTCATTTCTCCCCTTTAATAAATAATAATTTTCCCAAATATTTTTTACCTCCTCAATATAATAATCATAAAATATATGGGTACCCTCTATTTTTAGCAAGTTTTTTTCACATTCTCCACATATCCACTGATTTAATATGTTTATTCCATATACTCGCATATTACCACAAACACAACAGGGCCTTAATTTTTGCATTTTTACCACCTGATAAATATATTAATCACTTGTTATATTCTATCTCTATATTTTGTCTATTATTAATATTATTTATCTAATATCCCAATAGGGAATCCACATATTTCAGGTTAAGTGATGTTTATATAACCTATTTTAGAGAGTTACTTACTTGAAAAAATAATAATAACCATCTATGATAGTAATTAGAATTATTGGGTATATATAATATTAGTTTATTAGAAGAGAAAGGAGTTTATATCCATGGCAAGTGATAATGTTTTAATTCTAAATGAAGATAACTTTGAACAAGAGGTGGAAAAATCTAGCCGACTTGTAGTTGTGGACTTTTGGGCTGACTGGTGTGGTCCTTGTAAAATGCTTGGTCCAATTATTGATGAAATAGCTGACGAAAATCAAGAAGATGCAGTAATTGCAAAATTGAATGTAGATGAGGAGAGAAATCTCGCTAGAAAATTTAGAGTTATGAGTATACCTTCAATATTATTTTTCAAAGATGGTAAAGAAGTGGATAGAATGGTGGGAGTACAAAGTAAAGAGGATCTACTTAATAAAATTGAAAGCCTATCCTAATCATATAATTATACGAAAAAACCAGCTTCCATAAAAAATAATGTAGCTGGTTTTTTATTTATAAAATAACCTTATCCTCTCCTAGTTCACTTATTAGAAATTTCTTCATCTTCTCACTAGGTTGGAAGGTAAAGCTATATAATCTATCACCTTCATTAAAAAAGCCTACAAACTTATCCCTCTTAAAGCCCATTAAGGAAAATTTATAATTTTTTGCCGCCTTTTTATCTAATTCCCGATTATCCTTTAATTTATCCATTGATACTATATAGTCTATTTGTTTAAGGTGAATGCTTAAAACTTCCCTTGAGGATCTTTTCCCGATAATCCTAGTAACTGTAAAGCGACTACCACTTATTAAAAACTCATATTCACTTAAGAATCTATTTATAATCTTAAAGACAAATATATACATAATTATAAGAATTCCAATACTTATATATCCTGCTAATAATTGATTTTTCAATTGGCGAAGTAATTGAGTTATCACATTTATCCCTATAATAAAGAGAATAATAAATAATATCCCCTTCCTATTATCTATATTTACCTTTACTTTTTCCTTGTATTTAGCCATCTTCTTCTCCCTTATAGATTTTTTAGTCTCTTGTAGTAAAACATATAATTATCATTCCATACCTAATATACTTAAGCATAAAAAATGGGAAAAATTATTATAGTCCCCCTATTTGCTTTAACCATTTATAAAATCATACCACAATTAGAACAATAACTCATTTACCATCTCCCAATCCTATATTTCTTTTTAATAAAGATTTTATTTTTATTAAGATTTTCTAAGAATTTAGCACCCTTCTTATATAATTATAGATTAAAAAAATCAGCTAGTAAATAAGCTGATTTTTTAAAACATTATAGTATTTTCATTAGAAATTATTATGTAAATTAGTCTATGGCCTCAAACATGTCCTTTCCTACTCCACATAAAGGACACACCCAGTCATCTGGAACATCTTCAAAAGCAGTCCCTGGTTCTACTCCATTATCTGGATCCCCCAACTCCGGATCATAAATATAGCCACAAGCCAAACATTCATATTTTTGCATTTCCATCCTCCTTATTTTTTTAAATCAACTAGGTATTTATTATAACCCACTTGCTAAAGTTTAAATACCCCATATTTTAATATTTAATCAGAGAAAAGGAAAATATATGTCTTTAGAATGAATATTTCACAAATAAAAAATCC
>DUPX01000047.1 GCA_012838085.1 Eubacteriaceae bacterium | reverse complement strand
CGCTCTACTATTTTCTCTCCTTCTTACAAGAATTTAGAAATAATCAAACAGTCTAAAGTCTTATATATAAGGGCTTTGCAGCCTTTTAATCTTCCACCCTTGACATCAAGACGACACACTCAACGTGTGGGGTATGGGGAAATAAGTCTATGCATTTTACCTTTGTAACCTTATAACCTCTTTCTACAAATATTGGTAAATCATTTGCTAGTGATGTAGGTTTACAGGAAACATATATAAATTGTTGGGGATAAAAATCTATAATTTTATGAATTGCCTTTGGATGAATTCCTGCCCGAGGTGGATCTAGTATTATTAAATCAGGTTGTTCTTTAAGCTTGTCTATCTTTTCTAAAACATCTCCTGCAATAAATTCGCAATTATTTAGATTATTTTCAATAGCATTTACTTTTGCAGCCTCTACTGCTTCCTCAACAATATCTATTCCAATAACTTTTAGAGCAACAGGAGCCATTATCTGGGCTATAGTACCAGTACCACAATAAAGGTCAAAGATTACTTTATCTTTAGTATTTCCTGCAAAATCCTTGACTATGGAATATAATTTTTCAGCCCCTAATGAATTAGTTTGGAAGAAGGAGAAGGCTGTAATCTTAAAACTAAGTCCTAATATTTCTTCTGTGATAAAGTCTTGACCATAAAGAACTATAGTCTCATCACTTTTTACAACATCAGCCACCCCATCATTTATTGTATGGAGTATTCCTACAATCTTGCCTGATAAGGGTAGATTTAGCAGCTTTTCTACAAGTTCATTTAACTCCAATTTTAGTTGGGAAGTTGAAACTAAATTTATTAATATTTCTCCAGTTTTATAAGCCTTTCGTATTACTAAATGTCTAAGACTACCTTTATGGGTTATTTTATGAAAATGTGAAATACCTTTGTTTCTAAAGTAATCTAAAATTAGGCTTAAAATCACATTAAAATCTTCATCTACAATCTGACAATTAGTTGTGGATATTATCTCATAAAATTTATCTCTTTTATGCATACCCAGTTCTAAAGGACCACCCTTAACCTTATCGCCAAAGGAGAATTCCATTTTATTTCTATATCGAAATTCTAAGGGGCTAGGCTGAATACCTAAAAATTGAAAATCTTGTATCCCTGCATTATTTAATAAAGTTTTAACCTGTTCAGCTTTTATTTCCAATTGTTTTTCATAGGGTAAATTCTGGCTGGTACAACCACCACAATACTTAAAATGCTGGCACTTTGGTTGGATTTCAATAGGGGAAGGTGTTATTACTTCTAGTATTTTACCCTCTAATTTATTCTTTCTTTTCTTTGTTATCTTTATCTTTAATCTCTGGTCTATAATTCCACCTTTTATAATGACTTTTTTATTATCTATATAACCAACTCCCTTATTAGGGAAGAGCATATCTTCTATTGTGATCTCAAAAATATCATTTCTTTTAACCATAAAACCCTCCAAGTTTCTTTATTAAATATATTATAAATCATTTTTTGAAATTGCCAAATTAATATTCTTAATGTAATAGTTCCTAAGGACTTTTATAATATTGTTGGTTTAGGAGCTTTATATGCCGCTAGTGTCTAGCAAAACCTGCAAACCTTTTCAGAAAAAAACTTATAAATATATGTTGACAAACATAAAATAGCGTGTTAAGCTATCCTACAATTACATAAAAATATTAAAAACAAAATTATTAAAGTGTTAATGACGATGACCAAGAGAAAACTATCAAGGTGTTAATTACAGAGAATTGGCGATGCTGAGAAGCCAGTATTGACTAGATAGATAATAAATCACTTGAGAGTCTTATAGCCGAAATTAGTAAGCTATAACGGTTGGCTACGTTACAAAGCCTAGGTTTGTTAGAACCGAAAAAAGGTAACTTTCTTATGATTGTTACAAAGTAGAGTGGTACCGTGCCAATAGCGCCTCTATTATGTTTGATTACTTAAAACATGATAGAGGCTTTTTGTTTTTATAGATTAATGGAGGTGGTAAACTAGGCAAGAAGATAATGAATATAGATGTATTTATGTACCGTTAAAATATTTCAATATTGATAGAGAGGGAAGGAAGAATATGAAAAAAACATTATATTTATTACTGGTATTATTTTTAGTTGTAGGACTATTTGCTGGCTGTTCTTCAAATACAGGAGGAGCCGATGAGGATAGCAACTCTAAAGATAGTGGAGAAAATGGAGAAGAAACCATTAAGGTTGGGTTAAATTATGAATTATCAGGTACTGTAGCTACTTATGGACAGGGCTTAACTGAGGGAATTGAAATGGCATTTGAAGAAATTAATGCTGCCGGTGGAGTATTGGGAAAACAAGTGGAATTAATTAAAGTGGATAATAAGTCTGATTCTGCAGAAGCAGCTAATGTATCTACCAGGTTAGCTACTAGGGAAAATGTAGTTGCTATCTTAGGTGCTGCCACATCAGGAAACACTAAGGGAGCTATACCACCAGCAGTACAAAATAAGGTTCCAATTATCTCTGCTTCAGCAACAGCTGATGATGTTACTGTAGATAGCAATGGAAAGGTAAGGGAATATGTATTTAAAACTTGTTTTAGCGATTCTTTCCAAGGAGTTACAATGGCAAACTTTGCCTATAATGATCTAGGATTTAAAAAAGCTGCAATACTAAAGGATAATACCAGTGACTATGCAAAGGGATTGGCAGCAGCTTTTGATAGCACATTTACCCAATTAGGTGGAGAAGTGCTAACTGAAGAAGCATATGCTGAAAAGGAAACAGATTTTAGAACAGTTTTAACAAATATCAAGGGCCATAATCCAGAAGTACTATTTGTTCCTGGATATTATGAAGAAGTAGGTTTAATTGTTAAACAAGCAAAAGAACTAGGCCTAGATATTCCTGTACTAGGAGGAGATGGTTATGATTCTCCAAAACTAGTTGAAATTGCAGGAGAAGAAAATTTAAACAAGGTATTTTACACAAATCATTATTCACCTGAAGATGATGCAGAGAATGTGGTCGAGTTTAGAGAAGCATTTAGTAAAAAATATGGTAGAGAAGCAGATGGCTTTAATGCTCTAGGATATGACTTAGCTTATCTATTGGCAGATGCATTAGAAAGGGCAGGGGAAGCAGATTCTGAGAAGGTAAAAGACGCCCTTGCTGCTACAGACGGATTTGAGGGAGTTACAGGTACACTTTCTATGGATGAATTTCATAATCCAGTAAAGGCTGTTACAATATTAGAAGTTGTAGATGGGGCTCATACTTTCTTGAAAAAATTAGAGCCATAGAATAAATCACTTGGTGCACTTAACTAGCTTTAGGTGCACCAAATAAATATTTTTAAGGGGTGATATAGATGGAACAACTAATTCAACAAATTATAAATGGAATATCTCTAGGTAGTATATATGCATTGATCGCCCTTGGTTATACAATGGTTTACGGAATTATAAGCTTGATTAATTTTGCCCATGGAGAAATTTATATGATTGGAGCCTATGTAGGCTATACAATTACTACATTTCTTGGTCTTGGATTTTTTCCGGCAATTATAATAGCAATGGTGGTATGCAGTATATTGGGAATAATAATTGAAAAAGTGGCTTATAAACCTTTAAGAAATTCTACAAGGATAGCTTCTTTAATAACAGCAATAGCTGTTTCTTTGTTTTTACAATATGGTATGATGTATTTCGTAGGCCCAGAGACTAGAACCTTTCCTAAGGTCTTACCTAATTCATCTATAAATTTGTTTAATTTAAATGTGATATTGGACATGAGAAATGTATATATTCTGCTAGTTACTATTATACTAATGATCATTCTCCAATATATAATTAGCAAAACTAAAATAGGTAAGGCAATGAGGGCTGTTTCCTTAGATAAAGATGCAGCTCAACTTATGGGTATCAATATAAACCAGACCATATCTTTTACCTTTGCGATAGGTTCAGCCCTTGCAGGGGCGGCGGGTGTTTTAGTGGGAGTTTACTATAACTCTATAAATCCACTTATGGGTGCAGGCCCTGGCCTTAAGGCATTTGTAGCAGCTGTTATAGGGGGAATTGGAATTATTCCTGGGGCTGTTTTTGGAGGTTTTTTCTTAGGTATAATAGAGACTTTAGTAAGCGCATTTGGTGGCTCCCTTTATAAAGATGCGGTAGCATTTTCAGTTTTAATAATAGTATTATTATTAAAACCTAATGGACTACTAGGGAAAAAAATTACGGAAAAGGTTTAAGGGGGAGTACGCATGAAACTTCTAAATAAGAAAAATATACTTATTTTTATCATTATTCTAGCAATATTTTGGCTAGGTCAATTTTTCATAAATAGGGGTATAATAGATTCCTTTATTTTTTTAAATATGGTATTAATAGGTATTAATATAATTTTAGCAGTAGGTTTAAATCTTGTAACAGGTTATACAGGTCAGCTTTCTTTAGGTCATGCTGCCTTTATGTCTATAGGTGCTTATACTTCCGGTATTTTAACTGCAAAATTAGGCATGCCCTTTTTAGTAGGTATTATTGGAGCAGCCTTGTTTTCAGCAATAGCGGGAATAATAATCGGGATTCCAACTCTAAGGCTTAAAGGTGATTATTTAGCTATAGCCACCTTAGGTTTTGGAGAAATTATTAGAAT
>DUPX01000046.1 GCA_012838085.1 Eubacteriaceae bacterium | reverse complement strand
GGATAGGAGTTAATTTATAATTATTCTTTTTTTAGGTGAAACTTGTAGGAATTAAGAATCCAATTATCTTTTTGATTTAGATGCTTTTCGTAAAAATATACTACTCCTGATTTATCTATTAGTATAATAGTTTTATAAACTGTTCCATAATCAGGAGAATTTATATGGATAGAAGAAAGTAATCTTTCAGTTTCTAATGGGACTCCTGTTTTGGGAAGAAATTCATCTGCTGGAATTTCTCTATCATCTAAAATACTAAATAGATCATTTATAGAAAAAGTGGTGTTTATAAGAGATAAAAAGCTCTCTTTTGCTTTTTGAACCTTATACCAAGGGGTATCTAATAATGAATTGCTAATTCCATAAATGCCTGGAGAAATACCTTTTATCTTATTTTCTACATTAGAATAATACCATAGCTCCTCTGGTGTTCCCACAATTAAGTTAAATGGATTATACATATGACTTTTACTTCTAATAATTCTAAGATATTTTTTAGGAGGTATGGTGCTTGTTAAAAACTCGCTTGTTAAAAAACCTCTAGAAAGGCTTGAGTTTTTTTTAAATGGGTAGGCACGATAATTAGTCACAAAGGCAATCCTACCTCCCTTAGTTATTCCTGTCCATGTGCCACCTTTTTTTAAATCTATACCCGATAAAACATCTGGATTTGTTTTCCAAAACCTTGCTCTAGCAGAAGGACGGTTTTTAAATTCATCTCGGTTTCCAATAAATATAAAATCATATATAGGATGATTTTTGAATGAGAAAAGGATAGTACACATTATAGCACCTCTTATTGATGGAATATATCATATAATTATCTTATAAATACCCTATAGTTTAATAAGCAAACTAATCTTTCTCCCCTAGGGGAGAAAGATTATATATTAATAGAAAAAAGTGTTTTATTATAACTTGCAATTAGTGGATAAGGCTATATAAAATTTTATTGTTTAATTAAAATCCTAAAATTTTATTTAAATAATAAGATGAAGAAATGACCTATATAGTAAAATATAGGTGGACTAGCTTCAATAAGAGGGGTTAGTTATTTTAATACTTTTTCTACTCTATTCTTACCCTTATTTTTAGCAGCATACAGAGCTTTATCTACCAATGAATAATAATTTTCAAATTTATGTTTATCTTTTGGGTGGAGAAGAGATACACCAAAACTAGCAGTAATTTCTATTTTTATTGAGTCTACAATAAAAGTCTTCTCAGCAATTATTTTTCTTAGCTTTTCAGCCAAGGCATATCCATCATCTAAGGAAGTTTTCGGGGCTAAGATCACAAATTCTTCTCCGCCAAATCTAAAGACAGTATCTGATTTTCGGATATTATTGCTTAGCATTTGGGCAACTTCTTTAAGAATTTGATCACCTACTAGATGACCATAGGAATCATTTATATTTTTAAAGCCATCTATATCTAAAAGAATAATTACAGAATTATATAAGTAACGTTTCATAGCTGATAATTCTTTTTCCACTAACTCATTAAAAAAGTGCCTATTGTATATGTTGGTTAATGGGTCAAAATAAGCCATTTGTTCCAATTGTTTTTGTTGTTTATCTATATGTCGCTTCTGAATTATATTTATATAATTATAATACCAGCTCATAATGCTAATTAGAAAACCTAAGGCGATAACGGTAATTCCATTAACCCTATTTGAAAGTAGAACATGGGGATGATTTATAGTTAGAGCTATAGAATAATAAAAAACTACATAGCTGACTAAGTAAATAATAGCAGAAACTAAAGGTCTAATTAAAAAAACCGCTCCAAAAACAATACTTACTAGTAAAAAAGGAGAAATATTTGTAGTTACTAATTGGTCAATGGTTGTTATAGCAATACCTGAGAAAAGAATATTAATAGGGACAATGTATTGAAGAGCACGCATAAAGTTAGTTACTTCTGTTTTCTTTTTTAATTTCATGGTAATAAAAAATAAATTGATAAAGAAAATAAGTAATATTAAGTGACATATAATTATATTTTGTTTCCATGTATTTGTGGTAATATCAGAATGGGTGAAGAAAAAAATATTTAGAATACGTATAGGAATAGCTATTATGGATAGGTAGTAGAATCTTTTTATATTTATTAAGATACAATCATTTTCAATGCCAGAATAATTATGAAATATCTCTATTAATTTTTTTTTCATATATTTATCCTCATTGGTTATTTTTAAGATGCTCCTGAATAACAATGGCCTGTAATATTTTGCTAAATACATTTACCAACTGTAAATAACATTATCTATTAAAAAGTTTATCAAAGTCCCCAAAATAAGTCAATGAGATAGAATAATAATTGATTTTCTTGAT
>DUPX01000045.1 GCA_012838085.1 Eubacteriaceae bacterium | reverse complement strand
GAATTAGGGTAGGTAAAATTCCACGACAAATGGCAATGTCCCCAAGGGAAGACTATTTATATATTGTTAATAGTACAAGTAATTCTATTTCCATAATAAATCTACAGGAAGGAAGGGAAATAAAAAGAATTCAAACTGACAAAATGCCTAGAGGTATCATTATTGATAAAAATGGAGATAACCTTTATACCAGCAATATTGGGGCAAATACCATATCGATAATTTCATTGAGAGAAGAAAGTTTAATTGCCAATATAAAGATAGGTAAATCCCCTAATGGTATAGGAATTCTGGAAGTTTAATACTTATCAATAAGGGTTTTAATAATAGAGGGATATATTTTTTCGCCGTGGGATTTCCAATTGGTTGTAATATCTTTAGCTTGTTGCTGGGTGGCAACAATAAGGGATAAGCTTATTAATTCCACCTCATTTTCAAGTATTTTTAATTGCACTTCAAATTCTCCATCGCCCTTTTTTTTATAATTTCCAATACTTTTACTTTCATCTAAAATAGCACTCCTATTTTTTGCGATATAATTATCTATATCATTACACCAATCTTTCGGAAGTCTACTGTTAAATAAATCTAAGGTATTTTTACCTTCTTTAGTAATACTATAGAGTGCTTTACCTTGGGTAAGGTTTTTAGCAATTAGATTATTCTTGGACAACTCATCTATATATCTTTGTAAAGTAAAATAATTAATGTCGGTATTTTCCAATACTATTTGGGTAATCTGTATACTGGAAAGGGATAAATTCATTTTATTTAATATATATAGCAACAACAATTTATTTTCTGCTAATTGGGAATCATATAGCATCTACTACACCTTCTTTCTTACTTTACACTTGTATTATATATTATATCAAAACCATTCAAAAATAACATTCCAATAACATTATAAATTGTATCATCCAAATTTATTAAAAAGACTTTTTATATTTCCACTGATAAGGAGGCAGGCAAAATAGGTAATTCCAATAATTAAGATAGTGATGAAAAATGCAATATTTTCATTAAAATTTAGTAATAAATATTTAAGGGAAAACTTTGAAAATAATAGGGCCAATAAACAGGACAAGCCGGGTAATAGTATCCATTTTTTATAATTAATTTTCACCTTTGCAAAATACAAAACCAAGATAAAATTAACTATAGAAATTAAAAAATTAGTGAGCAAATAAGATAAAATATAACCAGTTATTTGATATTTTGGCAGGGCTACAAGTATATAATTTAGTATTAGCTGCAAAGACATTCCTAGTACATATACAATTGTAGATATCATTTGTTTGCCAATACCCTGCAATATAGATGCGGATATTTGATAAATACATAGAAACAAAGTAGCCATAGATAACTGAGCTAGATATAGGCCATTGGAAGAGGCATATAATATTGAAAATATTTCATTTGAATAGGCATAAAATATTCCACTTAAAGGAAGGGCAATAAAAAATACCAGATGAAAGGCCTTATCAGCATATAGATTTAATATAGTAAAGTTTTTTCTTTCAATGGCTTCAGATATTCTAGGAATTAAATTCATAACCAGTGCAGATGTAAGGGTATAGGGTAGAAAAAGAAGGGGTATGGCCATTCCATTTATTTCTCCATATTTTGATAAGGCTGTAGGATTATCTAAACCGGATACCATAAGTCTACTTGGAATTATTATAGATGTGGCTACCCGCAAAAGAGAATTAACCACCCTAGATAGAGTGATGGGCAAAGCGATAGTAGAAAATTTACCCATGGTACTTAGAAAAGGAAGCTTTTCAGTTCTGCTATTTACCAAACTATTTTTTTTGTTTATCTTAAAGAAATATATAAGTAATAATAACCCTATAAATTCGCTGAATACTACCGCTACCATAGAAATAATAATAGCCTTATCTTCTTTAAATGGATATAGTATACTAAGAAGTGCAAATACCATAAATATTCTAGCTACTTGTTCTAAAAATTGGCTAAGGGCGGGGGGTATAACATTTTTTATACCATAGAAATAGCCCCTTAGTATGGCTGCTAAAGAAGGAAAAATTATGGCTGGGGCAAATATATAAAGTGGTATTAATAACCTTTCATCCCTTAGGATGCTATTTGCAATAAATGGTGCTCCTAAAAATAAAATAATAGATAGCAAAAGGGATACAAAAAACATAATAAGTGATGTGTATTCAACAATTTTAATGCTTTCATATTTCTTATTATTAGCTATGGACTGGGTAATTAATCTTATTATTGCTATGGGCACACCTGATCCAACCATAGTAAATACCAGCATGGTAATAGGGGATATAAGTTCAAATAGGCCTAAACCTTCAGCACCAATTAGCCTTACTAGAATAATTCTATATATAAAACCAAGGACCTTAATTAATATATTTACTACTGCTAAAATAGTAGTAGATAGTAAGAAACTCTGATTTTTCACTTTATACACATCCCAAAATAATTTTTGTCAGCATATGTGTTAGATATTATTCGCAAAACTTTAGGAATATGCAGGGAATAAATTAAGATAATATTAAGGAGGACAAAAGTGTTATATATTAGAAATGATTCAACAAACCCATACTTTAACATAGCATTAGAGGAATACATATTGAAAAAAAGCTTATCATCAGATAAAACTTTTGTAATACTATATATTAATAATCCAGCTATAATAATTGGGAAACATCAAAATACCATAGAGGAAATAAATAGAGATTATGTGGAGGAAAAGGATATAAAAGTTGTCCGTAGAATGTCTGGTGGAGGAGCAGTTTATCATGATGAGGGAAATTTGAATTTTACCTATATTATCAAAACTGGTCGAGAGGATGTAAGCAATTTTAAAAAGTTTACCCTTCCTATTATTAAGGCATTAGATAAGATGGGGATTAAAGCAGAATTATCAGGAAGAAATGATTTGACTATTGATGGCAAGAAATTTTCCGGTAATGCTCAATATTACCATAAAAACAGACTATTGCATCATGGAACTTTATTATTTAATTCCCATATGGAAAATCTTACAAAGGCCCTTAATGTAAAAAAAGAAAAGATTCAATCCAAGGGAATAAAATCTATTAGGAGCAGGGTTACTAATATTGTGGATTATTTACCTGAAAAGTGGACAATAGAAGAATTTAAGGAGTTATTATTAAAATATTTATTTGAAGATCAGGGGACTATCAATGAATATAATCTTACTAAGGAAGATATCTCCAATATAAACCGATTAGTCAAAGAAAAGTACGATACTTGGGAATGGAATTGGGGAGAATCCCCTGCTTTTGATATTCAAAGATCCCATAGATTTCCCATTGGCCTTATAGATGTTAGGTTAAATGTTTCCAAGGGAATTATTACAAGTTGCAAAATATATGGTGATTTTTTTGGTAGTGAGGATATTGAGGATTTAGAAAAAACTTTAGAAGGGGTCAAATATAGAAAAGAAGATTTAACTTTAATTTTAGCCAATATTCCTTTAAATCATTATTTCGGGAAGATAACGACGGAAGATTTTATAAATATTTTAATATAGAGCATAACCTCCTTTTTTTAGAATAAAATTTAATAAAAAGGTAAAAAAAGGAGGTTTTATCCTTTGGAAATATTTTTCATAAAAAAAAGAAATGCTATTATTTATTTTATAATTTTCCTAATTGTTTGTATATCAGTGCTTTACACCCAGGGTATGACACCTAAGGTCTTCCAGGCATTTATAAACCAAAATAGAAAGATTCCCATATACAGTGTGGATACTCAGGAAAAAAAGATAGCCATAAGTTTTGATGCTGCTTGGGGTGACGAATTTACCCAAGAAATTCTAGATATTCTAAAAAAATATGATATAAAATCCACTTTTTTCTTAGTGGGGTTTTGGGTGGATAACTATCCCCATCAGGTAAAAAAAATCCATCAATATGGCCATGAAATAGGAAATCATTCTACTACCCATCCTGATTTAGCCAAAATATCCAAGGAAGAGATAATTCATGAATTAAATGTGACAGGGGAAAAAATAGAAAAGATTATCGGGGAAAAACCTATACTATTTCGACCACCCTTTGGGTCCTATAATGATACTTTAATTAATACCGCAGAGGAATTAGGCTATTATACCATTCAATGGGATGTGGATTCTTTAGATTGGAAGGAGGAGGGAGTAGAGCCAATTATCCAAAGGGTTAAGTCTAAGGTTCAAAATGGATCAATAGTTTTATTCCACAATAATGCTAAGTATATGACAAAGGCATTGCCAAGTTTGATAGAGGCATTGTATGAGGAAAATTATAAAATTGTGCCCGTATCAGAACTAATATATAAAAAGGATTATTTTATAGATCACAGGGGAAAGCAGATAAAAAAGTAATTGGAAGATATAATTTTAAAGGTATAGAGTATCTATTGTAAGGAAAGATATAAAGATTGGTATGGATTTATACCAATCTTTTTTGTAATAAAATATTGAAAATGACAAAACATATAATAACCCCATAATAAAGGAGATGTTGACTTGAAGGATATTTTTGATAATAGATTGAGGATTATTGGAATAACAGGTACTAATGGAAAAACAACCACTGGCCATATGATAGAGGCTATATTTAAAGAAGCCAATAGGGAAATTGAAATTATGGGGGAGCATGCTAATGTATTATCAATTGGTGAATCAGAGGGAATATTTAGATTTTTGTATAAGACAATGGAAAGGGGAAAGGATTGGGCAATAGTTGAAATCCCCTTTCAGGGACTAGAAGAAAAATTTTTTGAGGAAATTATCCTTGATACAGCTATTATTACAAATATATCAATAGGATCTTCAGAACATTATAAGGATGGCGAGACTTCCTTAAATAATAAGAAGATATTATTTCAGGGATTAAGGAATAATAGTAAGGCTATTATAAATGGAGACGATTCATGGGCTTTAAAAATGGTGGAAGGAAAGAACAATATTTATCTAATCACCTATGGATTACGTACAAAGTCTACAGCAACAGCCTCTAGTATAGATATATCACAGGGAATAGAATTTAATTATTGTCTTCAAAGATCATTAGATAGTTATAGGCAAAAAAGAATATATATGCAGGAGTTTCCAATAGAAATTAACTTATTAGGATATCAAAATATCTATAATTCTCTTGCAGCAATAACTACAGCCCTCATCTATGAAATACCAGTAGATATAATACAAAGGGCATTAAAAAAATTTAAGCCTATTTCTAGAAGATTAGAATACTATGCCCTATCTACCTATCAAGTATTAGACAATTATGCTCAAAATCCTAGTAGCTTTGATGCTGGATTTCAAACCCTTCAAACTATAGATTATGGCAAAGCCTTTATATTGGTTGCTATAAAGGGAAATACTGGAATAAATATAAATAAAGAAATTGCAGAAATTATCTCTCATTGGTGTTCCTTATTAGAAATAGAAAATCTTTATATAACCCAATACAATGAAAAATCCAATAAAAAAATTCAAGTAAGTCAAGAGGAAAGAAAAGTTTTTTTAAAGACCTTAGAAAAAAAGGAAATACCATATACATTTATTCCCAATTTAGAAGAAAGTATAGAAAGGATAATGACCAAGGCAAAGAGTAAAGATATAATAGCCTTTTTCGGAGACGAGGGGATAGATGGTGCTAAGGAAACAATGAAAAAAATAATAAATAAAAATCAAACTAAAATCTTTCAATAGGAAAGATTTTTTCATATTATTAGGACAATTTGAATATAGATATCTTATACTACAGACTTTCTAAAGTAGGATTATATATAGTTTTATAATAAAAACCTACAAAATAATATAAAAATTCTTTTATTTTTCCAAGATACTTTGATCCAATTTCCAAGATTACAACTGAATAGAAAGGGTGATATTTTTGATAAACAATAACAACGATACAAATAAGGTGATTTTAGAGGGAAGAATTAAGAAGGACCTTGAGTACAGCCATTCCATATATGGTGAAGGATTTTATAATACCTATTTAGAGATACCTAGGTTAAGTGAAAATAAGGATATTCTACCCATAACTATCTCAGAAAGACTAATAGAAGGCTTAAATATAGGGAAAGATGATTATGTATTCATAGAAGGACAACTTCGCTCTTATAATAAAACCGTAAACGGTAATAATAGATTGATTTTAATAACATTTGTTAAGGAGATAAGGATTTTAGACTTAGATTGTGAACTGAAGAATCCAAATCAAATTTTTCTAGATGGATTTATTTGCAAGAAACCTATATACCGCTCCACACCCTTTGGAAGAGAAATTACTGACTTGCTTATTGCAGTAAATAGACCATATAATAAATCTGATTATATTCCTTGTATTGCATGGGGCAGAAATGCTAGATTTGCAGAGAAACTTAATATAGGCCAGAGGATGAAATTATGGGGAAGGATACAAAGTAGAGAATATCAAAAAAAGACTCCCCAGGGGGAGATATTAAATAAAATTGCCTATGAAGTTTCAATATCTAAGATGGAAATTTATGAAGACTGATATAATTTTTTATAATTTGGGTAATACCATTATTAAAAAAAGCACTGAACACCAATAAAGGACAGTGCATTTTTTTTGAAAATATATTTGTTAGGGTAAAAACTATTATAATTGACAACAGACAACTTATATATTATCATAGTTGTTGATTAGAGGAATAGCAATATGAAAACTAGAAAGTAGGAATGTAAGTGAGTAAGATATCTAAGTATTCTCAGATAGCTTTAGATTTAGCTCATAAGATAGTAAAGGATGAATTGACAATAGGTGAAAGAATTTATGGTAGATCTACCCTTGCCAGCTTATATAATGTATCACCAGAAACTATAAGAAGGTCTTTAACTCTATTGGCAGAGGCTGGTATAGTAAAGGTAAGCCAGGGTAGCGGAGTGACAATTCTTTCTAAGGATTTAGCCTTTGAGTTTATTGAAAAATATAAAGAAAAGATTTCCTTAGCAAGTATCAGAAAAGAATTACGAGAATTATTAGAGACAAAAAACAAGATGGAATTCAGATTTATTGAATTGATAAACAAGCTTATAGAATATAGCGATAACCTAAAACATATCTCTCCCTATAATCCATTTGAAATAGACATAAATAAGGACTATTCAATGGCGGGAAAAACAATTGCTGAAGTGGAGTTTTGGAAGAGTACTGGTGGCACAATAATTGCTATTAAGAGGGGAGAGAATATGATTGTCTCTCCTGGACCTAAGTATACATTAGAAGTAGGGGATACAATAGTAGTAGTAGGGGATCAGGATGTCTACTATAGGGTAAAAAGCTTTTTAAAGAATTAATAAATATATTTAAAAAGGTAGTACTTAAAAAGTACTACCTTTTTAAAAATGAGTAGGTTTAAAGATTAAAGGCTCCTGCGATAATTTCAACAGATTTTTGTTGATGATCAGGATGTATTACATAAGAAATCCTAATTTCAGAAGTAGTTACCATATAAATTGGAATTTCAGCCTCTGCTAGCAACATGAACATCTTCGCTGCTACCCCTGATTGACTTCTCATGCCTATTCCTACCACAGATAATTTTGTTATATCTTCATTTATATCCATATGGATGTTAGGATATTTGTCTATATATGAATTTATTATTTTTACACCTTCTGAAAGCATACCTTTTGGAAGGGTGAAGGATATAGAAACCATTCCATTTTGAGGAGAGGTTTGACTTATCATATCAATATTTATATCGTCCTGGGCTAAAGAATTAAAAATGGAAGCTATTAACTCAATATCATGGGGTATATTATTTAGACTTATCATGGCATCATCATTATTTATTGCCATTCCGGTAATGGCTGGACCTTCCATCATGTTATCACTCTCCTTAATAAAGGTACCTTCTATATCCTGCTTACTAGAGGCAACATATATAGGTACACCAAATTTTTCGCCTAGTTCAATGGCTCTATAATGTATTACACCTGCACCAAGGCTTGCCATTTCGGACATTTCCTCAAAGGTTATAAAATTAAGTTTTTTAGCTTTTGAATACACCCTAGGATCTACAGAATATATGCCATCCACATCGGTATAAATTTGACATTCACATTTTAAGTTTGCAGCTAATGCAACTGCAGTTGTATCTGAACCTCCTCTTCCCAATGTTGTAATATCATCATTTTCATTAATACCTTGGAAGCCAGCTACTATTACAATCTTATCATCTTCTAAAGCTTCCCTAATTCTAGAACCGTCAATTTCTGAAATTTTAGAATTAGTATGAAAACCAGTAGTCTTGATTCCCACCTGTGACCCTGTAAAGGAAATAGCCTTATGTCCTTGTTCATTTAATGCAATAGACAATAATGCAATAGATATTTGTTCTCCAGTAGATAGTAGCATATCTAATTCCCTTTTTGGTGGATTTTTGCTCATCCCATAGGCCATGGCTAGGAGTTGGTCAGTGGTTTTCGCCATTGCAGATACCACCACAACAACCTTATAACCCTCTAGTTTTTTCTTAATAATTTTCTTTGCAACCTTTTCTATTCTTTCGATAGTACCTACTGAAGTACCACCATACTTTTGTACCAGTATTGTCAAGTCTATGCCTCCTTGAGTATTTAGAAACTACATAAATTATTGATTATCTTCTAGAAGTTTTTCCATATTATAATATCCTTTTTCCTTTTCAGCAATATATTTTGCAGCTTTTACAGCTCCTCCAGCAAATATATTTTTTGATAGGGCGGTATGTTTTATTTCCACTAATTCATCTATACCTGCATATAATACTGAATGTTCTCCCACAATAGTACCTCCCCTTATAGCATGAATACCTATATCATTTTTTCCTCTATTATCTTCTTTTGTATGCCTTCCAAAGACGAAGTTCATCTCTCCACCAAGGGAGCTTTTTATACTCTCTGCAAGCATTAATGCTGTTCCGCTAGGTGCATCTACCTTTTTATTATGATGTTTTTCAATAATTTCAATATCAAAGGTTTCGGCTAATATCTTTGAGGCACGTCGTACTAAATCTAATATTACATTTAATCCTAAGGACATATTTGCAGTCCGGAATACAGGTATATCCTTGGATAATTCCACTAATTGGTCCTCATTTTTTTTACTCAGACCGGTAGTTGCCATTACCAATGGAATCTTTCTTGTTCTGGCAAAGTTTATTACCTCTTCAAAGGCGGAAAAATGTGAAAAATCAATAATAACATCAGCTTTTTCCTTCCATTCATTAAGATTATTAAAAACGGGGAAATCATTAATATATTTATTTGGCTCTTTATCAAAGCCCCCTATTATTTTTATTGACTTATCATTTTTCACAAAATGCTTTATCACTTGGCCCATAGTACCATTACAACCGCTTAAAAATATATTTAGCATAAAAGCAAACCTCCTTTCAATTACCCTTAATCTAAATCAAATCCATATTCTATTAAGGCAGCTTTTAACCTATTAAGATTTTTTTCCTCCATATCAACTAGTGGTAAACGTAGAAGTCCTCCCTTTAAACCTAATAGATTCATAGCAGTTTTAACTGGAATAGGATTGGTTTCATAAAATAGAGCATGATTTACGATATTAGTTTTTAATTGAAGTTGTAAACTGCCAGCCACATCTCCCTCTAGATACTTCATAACTAAATCATGCATATCTTTAGGAATAATATTTGCAGAAACAGATATTACACCAACTCCACCTAGTGATAGCAAGGGAACTACATGGTCATCATTTCCAGAATAAATATCAAATTTTGGTCCACATAACATTGCTATTTCTGTTATCTGGCTAATATTTCCACTGGCCTCTTTTACCCCTATGATATTTTTATGTTTTGATAGTTCAAACATAGTTGAAGCAGTTATATTCATTCCCGTTCTTCCAGGAACATTATAAACTATAATTGGTGTTGAAACCGCATCTGCAATAGTATAATAGTGGGTAATAATTCCCTTTTGAGTGGATTTATTATAATAAGGATTTACTATCAATAAACCATCTGCCCCAACTTTTTCTGCAAAACGAGACATTTTAATAACTTGGGCAGTGTTATTGCTACCTGTTCCAGCTATAACTGGGATACGTTTATTTATCTTATCTACAGCAAATTTTATTGCCTGTTTCTGTTCTTCTTCACTCATGGTAGCAGCTTCACCAGTGGTACCACAAACGATAATAGCATCTGTACCATTTTCTACTTGCCAATCTAAATTTTTTTCAAAGGCTTCAAAATCTATACCTTCTTCATTAAAAGGTGTAACAATAGCAACACCAGATCCTCTAAAAATTGACATATAAAACATCCTTTCAAATTTAATATTTTTATAAGCTTAATTTTCTTATATCAATTGCTTATCTAAAAGTAATTCAGCAATTTGGACAGCATTTGTAGCTGCACCTTTTCTGATATTATCAGCTACCACCCATAAGTTCATACCATTTTCCACGCTTTCATCCCGCCTAATTCTTCCTACAAAAACTTCATCCCTATCTTGAGCAAGGAGAGCAAGTGGATAAATATTTTTAGCAGGTTCATCCATTACTATAACTCCCGACATTTCTTCGATTATCCTTCTTGCTTCAGATAATTCAAAAGGTTTTTCAAGCTCCACATTAATGCTTTCACTATGACCATAGAATACAGGCACCCGTACAGTTGTTGCTGTTATTCTCATTGAGGGGGCGTGAAGGATTTTTCTAGTTTCATTCACCATTTTCATTTCCTCTTTTGTATATCCATTTTCTAAAAAATCGTCAATATGGGGTAGACAATTATAAGCTATTGAATGGGGATAGAATTTTGGTTCATTACCCTTTATACCATCTTCTAGATCTTTATAGCCTCCTACTCCTGAACCAGATACAGCTTGGTATGTAGAAAAGACTATCCGTTTAATTATATATTTTTCATGAAGAGCCTTAAGGGGCAACATAGCTTCAATGGTGGAACAATTAGGATTAGCTATTATGCCCTTATGCCATTTTACATCTTCTGGATTTACCTCTGGGACCACTAATGGCACTTGTTCATCCATCCTAAAGGCAGAACTATTATCTATTGCTGTTACTCCCTTAGATGCAGCTATAGGAACAAATTTTTCACTAATAGATCCTCCGGCGGCAAAAAAGGCTATGTCAATATCCTTATCAAAGGAGGTCTCCTTTAATTCCTCTATAATATATTTTTTACCTTTAAACTCTAATTCTTTTCCTGCAGATCTAGAAGAGGCCAGTAGGTAAAAATTATTTATAGGAAAATTTCTTTCCTCTAAAATAGTCAATATTTTATTACCAACCATACCTGTAGCTCCTACTAGGGCAACATTTAGTTTTTTATCCATAATTTATACATCTTCCTTTCAAAATATATTTATTCATTTTATTTTAATATAATACAAAAACTATTTTATAAAAAAAAGCTAGGCAAAATTGTCTAGCTAACTGTGAATATCCTATTTATTGATTTAATGGAATAAGATCACAGATAGCGCAACATCAAAAAAATGATGACAGTCTTATTGTTATTCACAATAAGCCCAGATAATACTTTTATAGGAAAGTATTTCTTCGGCATTTTTTCCTTTCCATTTCCTTCATGGAGCCCTATATCCCTCCAGAAATTTACTAATAAAAAATGCGCCTCTATCTTTATTGTATCTATTATACATAAAATAAATAACTATGTAAACTAAATAAAATAAACTATTATTTCAAGATTGGAGAAGGGCCAGGAATTCTTCCTGGCTGCAACCAGCCAAATCACATAATTGGCTTAAAATATCTTCCTTTAAGTCTATATATTCGTAGTCATTAGTACTTTCAGCAGCCAATTCCAAAGCTTTTATTATGGTAAACATATCTTTCTTGGACATTTCCTGTATGCTAATTTTATTAAAATCTTCCATTTCAATAAGCCCCCTAACTATAGTCATAATAAATCTTTTTTATTATAACAATATTCGCCAATAAAAGAAAGTTGTAGAAAAATGGGGTGTTCATGATATAATCTTTGTAGGTTAAAATAAAAAAAATACGATCGATTTTTATATAGATATAACTTAAAGGTGGGGAGATTTTTAGTGAAAAAGATACTAATACTAATTGTTATAATGATTTTCATTTTCCCAATCAATACTTTTGCAAAGATAGAGCCTACAGGTTGGACAGGACATGGGCTATATATGATTCAGGGGGATGGTCTAATATTAAGAAGTGTGAATATAAGCATAAGTATAAATAGTGATCAAACAGCTACTATTGAAGGAGAATATGAAGTAGAAAATAATACTAGGGAAACTATACATGGTTTTTTTGGTGTACCAGAACATGAAGTGGAACTTATGAATTTTAAAAGTTGGATAACACCTTATGCTTATAATAATAAAAAAATAAGTGGTAATAGCATTAATAAACAAATTAAGGGTTTAAAATCAGATTACAAAAATTGGAGGACTTGGGCTTCTCCTTTTAAATCTGGTGATAAAAGAACTGTAATATTTACTTATAAGGTGGAAAATAAATTATTGAGTGACAGCCAATATTTAATTTCCTATCAAATGGACCATATTAATTATTGGCAGGGGAAACCTAGTGTTAATGTAGAGGTCTATTTTGATAGTGAGGAAGTAAAAATCTATAATTTTGGAAATCAATTTAGTATTAAACCAGATCTTGGAGAAGATTTTACTCTAAAATGGGACCTTAACAATGTGGAGGAGAATAGTAGCATAGATTTTGATTATTATCCAGTAGATTTTGAAATTCTTAATTATTTAAATTCTATAAGCACTGATAGGACTAAAGAAATAATAAGTGCCTATAAATATAAAGACTATCAAAAGGTTTTAGAGTTAAGTAAAGAATATATAAAAACACCAGAAAATGATAAGCTACAAAAGGGAATTTATTTTATACTGGCTGATTCTTATTTAAAAGAGGGCTCGCCAGAAGAAAGTCTTATAATTTACAAACTAATAGAAGGGGATACAATTTTTTATCAAGGGATACAAGAAAAAGTAGACCAGTTGATAACATATAATAAAACAAGGTGTTATTCAATATTAAAGGATTATAAAACCCAATATCGCCTTTTAAAGGAAATTAGAAATGATGAAAGTTATAGCTTTATATATAGGGACTGGGCAGAAAATCAGATAAATAAAATACCAAAAGAAGTTATTCAAGAAGTTGATGAGGAAGATAGAGTACCTGAAGGATTGGAAAAGTTTAGATTAGAGCTAATAGATGGGAAATACAATATGGAAATTTTAGTTATTAGTGGAGTAATAATTGTAGTCAGCACTATTTTTAGCATTATTATAAGAAAAAGGAAGGACAAAAAGTTTTTATTTAGGAAATAACAATGCCTAAGAATAAAATATTATAAAATCCATATAATACTCAAAAAACATAGGAGGTAGACATATTTATATGGATAAGTCAAAAAAATCTTCAAAAAATAAACCATTGACACCCCAGGATATCTTAAAATACGAAATAGCTAAAGAGCTAGGTTTATTGGAAAAGGTAAAAGAATATGGATGGGGAGGTTTAACAGCAAGGGAAACTGGTAGAATAGGTGGAATAATGACTAGTAAAAAGAGAAAGAAGAACAATGGGGATAAAAATAAGTGAGGTTGGACAATGTACCAAGAATTTGCAAAAATTTATGACCATTTAATGATGGATGTAGATTATCAATCATGGGTAGAATACATTAAAAGATTATTTTCCTACTATAATATTAAGCCCAAAGAAATATTAGAGCTAGGTTGTGGAACTGGTAATATTACTATTCCATTGGCATTAGACAAATACAATATGACTGGAATAGACCTATCCCAGGATATGCTTTCCATTGCAGAACAAAAGGCAAGGGATAAGGGATTAAAGATAAATTGGTTCTGTCAAGACATGGAAAACTTAGAAGGTTTTAGAAATTTAGAAGCCATTATTTGTGTCTGTGATGGAATCAATTATATTTTAAAAGATAGCCAATTATTAAATGTATTTAAAAATGTATATAATTCTTTGGATTATGGAGGACTATTTGCTTTTGACCTGAATTCAAAATATAAAATAGAAAAAATTTTAAGTGAAAAGACCTTTGCCTATCCAGGAGATGAGGTTTCCTATATATGGGAAAATTATTACAATAAAAAAACAGAAATAATATGTTTTGAATTAAGCTTTTTTATTAAGGATAATGGAAATTACAAAAGATTTAATGAAACCCATAGGCAAAAAGCTTATTCAATAGATCATATTGTTAGTATATTAGAAAAGGCTGGTTTTATAGAAATAGACTATTTTTCAGCATTTACACTGGAAAAGCCTTGTTTCTCAAGTGAAAGAATACAATATATAGCAATAAAGTAAAAAAAGGTTTTAGAA
The DNA here is from genome assembly GCA_012838085.1 of Eubacteriaceae bacterium. GTDB lineage: Bacteria > Bacillota > Clostridia > Eubacteriales > Garciellaceae > DUPX01. The sequence goes on along the minus strand of DUPX01000045.1, from coordinate 923 downwards.
TTATAATATTTTTATGGGGAATCATAATATTATAGCTTTAATTTTATAATTATAATATAGCAAATTAGTTTTTATATTTTGGGGGACCATTATTAAGGAGATATATAAATAATAATGTTTGACACCATAAACCATTAGTGATAAACTGTAGTGGAAGTAATGAAACTACTTAGGCTTTTAAGAAATTAAGGGTTTTGTGGTGGATGTGCTATCTCAATTGTATTAAGTTTTAGGAGGAATGTTTAAGATGGAAAATGGTACAGTCAAATGGTTTAATGCAGAAAAAGGTTTTGGTTTTATTTCTAGAGAAGATGGTAGCGATGTTTTCGTTCATTTTTCTGCAATCAACATGGATGGATTCAAAACTTTAGAAGAAGGACAAGAAGTTAAATTCGAAGTTGTTGAAGGAGAAAAAGGACCTCAAGCTACAAATGTACAAAGAGTATAATTAGTTTACTAATTAATCATACATTGGAGTAGCCAAAACAACCCTATGCAATAATTCATAGGGTTTTTTTAATTTACATGAAAGTCTTACTTTCTTATTAGTTATAAAATTGTTATTAATGATTTTATACTGGAAAAAATGTTAGAATTTATATATAATAAATTAGGGTGAAGTAGGACTAATAAACAGATAAACTTTCTGTTAAAAAGGTCAGATTTTCCCGTTGACTAATAGTAAAGCATAGTATATACTAATATATGTCGCTAATATAGTGATTCCATGGTCGCATAGCTCAGCTGGGAGAGCACCTGCCTTACAAGCAGGGGGTCATAGGTTCGAGCCCTATTGCGACCACCATCTTGGCCCGGTAGTTCAGTTGGTTAGAATGCCAGCCTGTCACGCTGGAGGTCGACGGTTCGAGCCCGTTCCGGGTCGCCAAAAAGCCCAGATAGCTCAGTCGGTAGAGCAGAGGACT
>DUPX01000044.1 GCA_012838085.1 Eubacteriaceae bacterium | reverse complement strand
CATTTGTCGTGGAATCTTACCTACCCTAATTCTCTTAATAATTTTCTCCTTATTTAAATCAACAATGGCAATAAAACCACCTCTTTCTGAATCCATATGGCTATTGCTTACATACAGAAACTTTTGATCTGATGATAATAATAAATAGGAGGGGCAATTTCCCACTGTAATTTCCTTTATTAATATCTTAGATTTACAATCAATAATTGAAATCTTGTCTTCATACATATTTGCTACATAAATCCTATTGTATTTATTAGCAAATATTAATCCTTGGGGTAATTCTCCTAAAAGTAGTTGGCTTATCAAACCATTCTTTTTTAAGTCCACTATAGAAAGACTATTGGAATCTCCATTAGTTATATATGCTATTTCCCTTTCCCAATCTAGATCTATTTCACAGGGGTATCGTCCTACACCGATATTATTCAATATCTTCTTTTTAAAAATATCTATAATAAATAAACTATTATTATAACAATTAATGCTATATAATATTTTTTTTTGGGGATCAATTTTTAGGCTATAGGGGCCTATTACCGGTTTAGAAGATGTTTGATGTCCATTTATCTTAATCATTGATTTTAAGTCCAATTTGTCCACCACTTTTTTACCCATTACATCTACTATAGATATAGTGTCCTCCTCAGTATTTGCGGTAAAAATATATTTTTCTGATGACAAGTCCGCTACCCCCTAAAATGTGACCTAGGTATATTTTAATCTCTATTTTATTTTATGAATTAAGACCAGAATAGTTCCACATCCTTCTTATCTCTCCTATTAAATATAAAGACCCAGTAAAAGATATTATTTCATCAGGATTAATCTGGTTGATTACTGGAAAGACTTCTTCTAGATCCATGGAGCGGACTTTTATATCCTGAAAACAATTTTTATTGCAATTATTAAATTGTTTTATTTTTTCTGCTAATAGTTTTCCCTCAATTGCCCTAGGGTTATTAGGTGTTAGAGTTATCACCTCTTTTGCTATTGGAAGAATATATTTAAGTATTTCCTCCGAATCTTTATCCTCTAATAATCCGAAAAATAATATAATTCTCTTCTCTGGAAAATACTCCCTTATAGCCTTATTAAAGGCTTTTGCTCCTTGGGGATTATGGGCACCGTCCAGGATTACTATAGGATTATTTGAAATTATTTCAAATCTCCCAGGCCATTGGGCTTTTTTAAACCCTTCCAAAATGGAATGGTTAGTTATTCTAAAACCTTTCTTCCTTAGCACCTCTATTGCCTTTAATACAGTTCCTCCATTATATATTTGGTGTCTTCCCAATAGCTTTATTTCTACTTGGGGTAATTTCAGATTTTCTCCTATATATGAAAAACTCTGTCCCTCTATTGTTCCTTCCTTAAAATTAACACTAGCTTTTTCAACAATATATAGATTAGCCTTTTTCTCCTGAGCTATATCCTCTATTACTTTGATTACATTATCCCTTTGAGGATATAGGACTATATCTCCTTTTTCTTTAATAATTCCACCTTTTTCAACTGCAACTTCTTCTATGCTATTCCCCAAATACATGGTATGGTCTAGGCCTATAGAAGATATTATTGAAACTAGAGATTTAGGTATAATATTTGTAGCATCCAATCTTCCCCCTAAACCTACTTCTAAAATAACTAAATCTACCTGTTGTTCATAAAAGTATAGCAAGCCTATAGTGGTCACTATTTCAAATTCTGTAGGATGTTGATAACCTTTAGACAATAAGACTTCTATTGCTTTTTTCACTCTATGAGTTAGTCTCACTAATTCTTCTTTATTTATATGTTCTCCATTTATTTGAATTCTTTCTGTAAATTCTTCTAGATAGGGAGATATAAACAGACCTACCCTGTAACCCTCATTTATTAGAATACTGTTTAAAAAGGCACTAATAGAGCCCTTGCCATTGGTTCCTGCTATATGAATAAACTTGAGTTTATTTTGGGGATTGCCCAAAATATTTAATAGATTTTTCATATTATCCAAACCTAGTTTCATGCCAAACTTATTGGTATTGTGTATATATTCTAGTGCATCTTTATAGTTCAAAAACCTCTGTCCTTTCATCTATGATTAATTTTACATAAAGTTTATCAATATCTTTGCCATAAATGGAATAATTAAGGCAGTTGTAAGGCCTGTTAATCCTACTGATAATCCTGCCATCGCTCCTTGAACTTCCCCTTCTTCTAAGGCTATTGCAGTGCCTAAACCATGGGAAGCAGTGCCCATGGCTATTCCCCGGGCTATATTATTTGTTATACCAAATATACTTAATATCTTTGGTCCTATGGTTGCCCCTATTAATCCGGCAAATATCACCCCTAAAATAGTTATAGAGGGCACCCCTCCAAGGGATTTAGTAATATCCATGGCGATGGGGGTAGTAACAGATTTAGTTATTAGGGAAAGATTTAGCAATTTATCCAAGCCAATAAGTTTTGATAAAAAGAACATTGATAATATTCCAGTTAAACTTCCTGCCAAAACTCCTATCAATATAGGTAGAGCATTGGACTTTAAAGAGGACCATTGCCTAAAAAGAGGCACTGCCAAGACAATGGTGGCAGGTCCTAAAAATGAAGCAATAATATTTGCTCCTGCATTCATATAATCTTTATAATCTATTTTAAAATATACTAAAAATCCAATAATAATTAATTGGGTAAGGACCAATGGGTGAATAATTTTAATTTTTATTTTATTACTAAGCCTTAGAGAAAATAAAAAAGCCAAAAGTGTAAGGACCAGTCCATAGGAGCTATTTAATATAATATCAATCATTGACCTTCCTCCTTTGTAAGCCAATTAATAATTGAACTATATAACCAGTAATTAAAAGTGTTATAATAGTACTAATGGTTATAATTCCAATCAATGGAATAAATAAGGGCAATAATGTATCAAGATGTTCAACTAATCCAATAGCAGTAGGAATATATAGTAAAATTAAAATACTTAATAAAAAGTCTCCTACTTCCTCTATACTTTCTAACCTTATTATCTTAAATAATAGTAATATTAATAACACTCCCATGCCAAATACTGTACCTGGAAGTGGTAAGGATAATGTTTTTACCAATACTTCTGAAATCATTTGGATGGTAATAATTATTACAAATTGATTAACCCATTTCATGTAAATCATCCTTCCATTGAAATAACTCTTACTTATATACCCATTTTAACTATAATAATAGATTTATGTTCTTTATTTAGCATAAAAATAGGACTTTTCCACTAAATAAAGAAAAGCCAAGGGACACCCTTGGCCTATAATACCTTGCTTAAAAATTCTTTTAGTCGGGGATGGGTAGGATTATTAAAGATTTTCTCTGGCGTACCTTCTTCAACCACTAGACCATCATCCATAAATAATATTCTATCCCCTACCTCTTTAGCAAAACCCATTTCATGGCTTACTACTAGCATGGTCATCCCCTCTAGGGCAAGATCCTTCATAACGCTTAACACCTCTTTGACCATCTCTGGATCTAGTGCAGAGGTAGGTTCATCAAATAGCATTATCTCCGGTTCCATAGCAAGGGCTCTGGCTATGGCAATTCTCTGCTTTTGTCCTCCTGAGAGCTGAACAGGATAATTGTTAATCTTATCTATAAGACCTACCTTATTCAATAAGTGTTTTGCCAATTCTGTTGCCCTTTTCTCTGATAGGCCCCTTAATTTCATAGGGGCTAAGGTAATATTATCTATTATAGTAAGATGAGGAAAAAGATTAAAGTGTTGAAATACCATTCCCACCTTTTGCCTTATCTTATTGATATTTACCTTTGGTTGAGTAAGGGATTCTCCATCTATAAAGATTTCCCCTCGGGTCGGCTGCTCTAGGAGGTTTACACAGCGTAAGTAGGTGCTTTTCCCTGAACCGCTAGGCCCAATAACCACCACCACTTCTCCCTTTTTTACCTCTTGATTTATACCCTTTAATACATGTAATTTATCAAACTTTTTATGGAGGTCCTTAACGATAATCACTTTGCTTTAACCTCCTTTCTATTCTATCCATCACACTGGAAAGTCCTATTACCAAAATAATATAAATAATAGCAATTATTATATATGGTTCAAAATGGCTATAGGTGGCCGCCTTTATTATATCTGCCTGTCGCACTAAGTCAGCAGTTCCTATAATAGATACAACAGATGTTTCTTTTATTAACACTACAAATTCGTTACCTAGTGCTGGTAAGATGTTCTTTATGGCCTGGGGAATAATTATGTATCTCATTACCATGCCATGGGGCATACCCAGGGATCTACCTGCCTCCATTTGTCCATAATCAACAGCTTGAATTCCCGCCCTAATAATCTCTGCCACATAGGCACTAGAATTTAGGCCAAATGTAATAATAGCAGCAATATAGGGTGGAATATTAAATCCGAAAAGTGGATAAGTTCCATAATAAATTATATATAATTGAACTAAGACCGGCGTCCCTCTAATTATTTGTATATACATATTGGCAAACCAAGATAAAATTTTTATGGAGGACAATCTAAAAAGTGCCATCACCAGCCCAACTACAACCCCTATAAGAACTGCTACAAAGGATATTTGTACTGTAACCTTTAAGCCTTCTACAAATAAAGGAGTGTATTTTGCCATTGAAGCAAAATCCATAATAATCATCCTTTCTAATTATAGCCTATTAACAGAAAAATTAGGTAGATGGTAACCTTACCTATCTACCTATTAAAATTATCTAATTTTTATTATAATTAATTTTCTTAAATTATTCAAACCATTTTGAGATTAATTCATCATATTTCCCAGTATCCTTTATTTTTTGTAATGCAGCATTGACCTTATTTAACAATTCCTCATTACCTTTTGGTAATGCTATACAAAATGGATCTTCTTCCTCATTAAGTCCTTCAGGAATAACTATTTTTAATTCAGGATTTTTTTCTATATAGGCATCAGCTATTGAGTCTTCAAGAATTACTGCATCAATTCTTCCATTATTTAGATCTAAAATAGCATCATTAACTTTATTATATTTTTTAACTTCTACTCCTTGAAATTCGCTTATAATATCATCACTGGTAGTTCCTAATTGGGAGCCAACCACTTTCCCCTTTAATTGATCCATGTTTGTTACATCTTCAGCGCCTTTTTTTATAATTATTGTCTGAGAAGCATAGTAGTATGGATCAGAAAAATCTACCTTTTCTTTTCTATCTTCATCTGGAGCCATTCCTGCTATAGCCATATCTATCTTTTTGGATTGGACAGCAGCCACTAATCCATTAAAGTCCATATCCTCTATTTCAACTTTCATATTTAACTCTTTAGCAATTTCATTTATTAGATCAATATCAAATCCAACAATAACATCTTCCCCATTAATTACTTCATGACTTTCAAAAGGTGGGAAGTCTGCACTAGTGCCTACTTTGATGGTTACAACTTCATCATTGGTTTCCCCATTTTCACCATTTGTCTCTTCACCCTGCTCCTCTGGCGCCTTTGTGCCACATCCTATTAATCCAAATACCAAGATAATAATCAATAATAACATTAGTCCTTTTTTCAATTTATTTACCCCCTAATTAATCTATAATAAATTTAGCATTTATAATTATACATTATGATGTATAAAAATGCAATACTTTTTTAAATATTCTTAAGAATTTTTTGTAATATAAATATCTTTTTAAAAAATATAAGGCACCTTATAGGTGCCTCAATAGTTACAGCAAATATCTAATTTGTCATTATATTATAATTACTTACTTTTTATAAAACTCTAATCTTTCTAAAACCTTTTTCATCATTTCCTCATATTTTATCTTCTTTTCTTTTTCTTCTTCTACTATCTTAGTAGGTGCCTTTTGGATAAAACCTTTATTAGATAACTTACCATTAACTCTTTTTAATTCCATTTCTAAAACTTCTTTTTCCTTCTCTAATCTTTCTATTTCCTTTTCTTTATCAATTAAATCCTCTAAGGGGATAAATACCTCTACCCCCTCTGCTACTATGGAAAGGGCATTATCAGGAATATCAATCTTTTGACTATTTACTACTATCTCTGAGACAGATGCTAATTTTTGAAAATATACCTCTGATTTACCAATTACTTTTTCTATATTTTTATTCCTTACTATAAATATTGCCTTTGCCTTTCTAGATGGTACCACATTCATTTCAGCCCTAGCATTTCTAATCCCCCTAATTAGCTCCATTATCAATTGGATTTCCTCTTCTTCATCCTTAAAAATCAGGTCTTCATTAAATTTGGGCCAAGGGGAAATAACTATGCTTTCTTCCTCTCCTGGAAGATGGGTAAATATTTCCTCAGTAATAAAGGGCATAAAGGGGTGTAATAATTTTAATACCTTCTTTAATACCTTAGTTAAGGTCACTTGAGCTGCTATCTTTGTATTTTCCTCTTCGCCATATAATCTAGGTTTTACTAATTCTATATACCAATCACAATATTCACTCCAAATAAAATCATATAATTTTGAAGCTGCAAGTCCTAACTCATACTTGTCTAAATTCTCGGTAATATCTTTCACCATAGTATTGGCTCTACTTATTATCCACTTATCTGAACTTGTTAAATTCTCATTAGCTATATCTTCTTTCTTCAATACATCCTTATCTACATTCATTAGGACAAATCGAGAAGCATTCCAAATTTTATTAGCAAAGTGTAAGTTTGCCTCCACCTTTTCTGTATGCCATCTGGTATCATTTCCTGGGGAGTTACCTGTTATTAAAGTAAATCTAAGGGCATCTGCACCATATTTTTCAACTATTTCTAAGGGATCAACTCCATTACCTAAAGACTTACTCATCTTTCTGCCTAGGGCATCTCTAACAATACCGTGAATAACTACATCGCTAAAGGGAGTTTCTCCTAAGGCTTCTATCCCGGAGAATATCATTCTTGCAACCCAGAAAAATATAATATCATAGCCTGTTACTAAAACATTATTAGGATAAAACTTCTTTAAATCCTCTGTTTTACTAGGCCAACCTAGGGTAGAAAAGGGCCATAGTGCTGAGCTGAACCAAGTATCTAAAACATCTTCATCCTGTCTAAATTTCTTTCCACCACAATTACAAATTTCTGGTGGGTCTTTTGCTACCACTAATTCTCTACAGTCTTCACAATAATAGGCAGGTATCCGATGACCCCACCACAGTTGGCGGGAAATACACCAATCTTTGATGTTTTCCATCCAATTGAAATAAATCTTTTCAAAGCGTTTTGGTACAAATCTTGTTTTATTATTTTTTACCACCTCTATAGCAGGTTTCGCCAATGGTTGCATTTTTACAAACCATTGTTCTGATGTTATTGGCTCAACTATAGTGGAACATCTATAACAGCCCCCAACATTATGGCTGTGTTCCTCTATCTTGACTAAAAGTCCTAAGTCTTTAAAGTCATTTATAATATCCTCTCTAGCTTTATATCTATCTAATCCTTTATACTTTCCTGCATTATGATTCATTACTCCATTATCATCTAATACCCTAATCTGGGGTAAATTCTGTCTGAGCCCTACCTCAAAGTCGTTTGGGTCATGGGCTGGAGTTATTTTTACAGCTCCTGTTCCAAACTCTCTTTCTACATATTCATCAGCAATTATTGGTATTTCTCTATTCATTAAGGGTAGCATTATCTTTTTACCAATAAGATGTCTATATCTTTCATCCTCAGGATGAACTGCTACAGCAGTATCTCCAAGAATTGTTTCTGGTCTAGTAGTGGCTATAATTATAGATTCATTACTATCTATAATAGGATATCTAAAATACCATAAAAAGCCCTTCTGTTCCTGATATTCTACCTCCGCATCTGACAATGCAGTTTTACAATCAGGACACCAATTAATAATCCTATTGCCTCTATATATTAGCCCTCTTTCATATAATTGAATAAAAATCTCCTTTACTGCTTCACTGCAACCCTCATCCATGGTAAACCTTTCTCTGGACCAATCACAGGAGGCACCTAATTTTCTAAATTGCTTGGTAATTCTCTTCCTATAAACATCTGCCCAATTCCAGGCCCTATCTAAAAATCCTTCCCTGCCTATATCCTTCTTGGTTATACCTTCTTGGGCCATGGTTTCTACCACCTTTACCTCTGTGGCTATACTAGCATGGTCTGTACCAGGTAGCCACAGGGCGGCATAGCCCTCCATTCTCTTCCAACGTATTAATATATCCTGAATAGTTCCATCAAAGGCATGGCCTATATGAAGTTGTCCAGTGATATTTGGTGGGGGCATTACAATAGTGTAGGGCTTTCCATTAGGATTTATTTCTGGCTTAAAATAGCCCCTTTCCTCCCACCTAGAATATAATTTATTTTCTACTTTTGCTGGATTATATACCTTCTCTAAATTCTGTCTATCTTTCACAAATTTTCCTCCTTATTTTTTTATATCAATTCAAATATAAATAATATTCCCAATAATACAATTATAAAGCCTATAATCTTAAAGGCTAAAAAAGAAATAATCTTAATAATCTTTGTTAAAAATTTAGCCCCATATACTAATATTGCCCCTATTATCAAAAGCCCTATTCCTAACTCCATAGTTTTAATTCCCCCTATATATTTACTATTGGGACTCCAATGCCCTTACAGGTTAAGTAAAAATCCTTAATAAATGTGTCTTTGTAGAAAGCTATGCCCTCACAGTTTTGTTTGAGATAATCTTATATCTAGGATTTAATAGATATAAGACTTCCCAATAAAAAAACTCCATCCAATTAAGGACGAAGTTATATTCGCGGTACCACCTTAGTTCTCAAATGAGCACTTAAAATAATAACGGATTTATCCGGTTTTATCTACTCAGACTTAACCTTTCAATATTACAGTTCAGGAGCTACCTTGGAAAAAGCCTTTGTCAGGAAATCTTTCAGCCTATGAATTTCCCTCTCTTTGATAGTACTGTTTCTACTCCTCTCCGTCATCACTATTAAATATTTGCTTTTTTTCATTATATAATAAATTTCTCATATGTCAAAGTCTTTTTATTTTCCTATCATAACTGAACTTGCCTTTATTATAGCTATCGCTTCTTCCCCTACTTTTAGTTCTAATGATTCAGCTGATCCAGTGGTAATACTAGACACAATTTCTAATCCATTAACTTCTAATAATACCTCTGTGGAAACTGGTCCCTTTTTTATCTCTTTTATTATTCCCTTTAATTGGTTTCTGGCTGATAATTTCATTATATAACCTCCTGAGTTTTCATTATGCTATTTAATATACCCAGTTTTTGTCTATTAAATCTATGCTATCTTTTATATATTTTATAGGTTTTTATCTATTCTATATAAATAATATCTCCTATACCCTCTACCCCATATCCACCCATTGTCAGTAATTCTTCTTTAAAATCCTGGAATCTAATTACTTCTAAAAATGCATTGGTAAGTTCATTCTCTAAATACTCAACAAGGATTAAGAAATCATAATGTTCCTCTCCAATTGGAATAAAATCTAAGTCCATAGCTTTAGCAGCTGAGTAAACTCCTACTCCCACATCTGCTGTTCCAGAGGTTATAGCAGCAGCCACTGCCATATGGGTAGTCATCTCCCTATCATATCCTACAATCTCATCCCCATTTATTCCAAACTTTTCTAATTGGTAATCTACCAAAATTCTAGTACCAGCACCCCTTTGTCTATTTACAAAGATGATATCTTTCCTGGTTAAATCTTTAAAGTCTTTAATATCTTTAGGATTTCCCTTAGGCACCATAAAACCCTGTATTCTTTTCACTCCTTTTATAAGGGCTAATTTTTCATTAGGAAGATATCTTTTTGCATAGGATATATTGTATTCACCAGTATTGGTATCTAATAAATGTATAGGTGCTATATGGGTTTCCCCTCTTTTTAAAGCCATTATACCTCCCATACTGCCTACATGGGCTGAAGATAAAAAATGTTTATCATAGGATTTTTGCATCCTATTGGAGATTATATCCATTATTAAGTCATGACTTCCAATGGATACTAAGGTGTTTTCAATTTGCTCCATATCCTTAAGTAGCTTAATCTTCACCTTTTCCCCTGCTTCCACACCTTCGCTGTTTTGAGGAATAACTAAGGTGCCATCAGCCCTAACTAATGACATAGTGACTCCAGCTCCTCTGCTTAGTGGGGTAGCAATAAGCCTATCTCCAACCTTCCCTAGCTTTATTCTAACAAATTCTTTATATTGTAAGGAGGATACTATTCTTTTAGCTATAATAGCTTCTACCTCTTTTACCCTTTCCTCCTTTTGTCCTAAAAAACTATTGATAAGAGGTTGTACAAAGGTTTCAAATACAAAAAAACCAGAAACCGGGTAACCGGGTATACCTATTACTGGCTTATCTTTAATAATTCCTAGGATAGTTGGTTTACCTGGTTTTGTAGCAATTCCATGTATTAACACCTCACCTAATTCTTTTATGAGACTAGAGGTATAGTCTTCCCTTCCAGCTGAAGAACCTGCATTTATAATAACAATATCATTTTCCATGACAGCTTCCAGTAATTTTGCCTTTAATAAATCATAGTCATCAGGGATGGGTAGATACCGATTTGGCTGTCCTCCCAATTCATATACTAAACCTTCAAATACTCTAGAGTTGGATTCAATTATACTGCCTACTTCCATTTTTTGCCCTGGTTCAATGATTTCTGTACCAGTAGGAATAATAGCTACCTTAGGCTTCTTAAATACTTTTATGCTAGTAATCCCCCCACTTAATAAAGCTCCAATATCTATAGGTCTTATCTGATGGTGAGAAGGGATTATCATTTCATTGGCCACTATATCTTCCCCGATAGGTCTTATATGTTGCCAAGGAGCAGCAGCACTAATTATTTGTATGGTCTCTTTATTTATATTAATAACATCCTCTATCATTATTACAGCATTATAAGGATGAACTATTGGATCTCCTGTATCTATATAAATAAAATCTTCATTTAATTTTAATTTTATTGGATGAGCTTCTGTTGCCCCATATGTTTTTCTAGCTTCTATTGCAATACCGTCCATTGCAGCAGCATTGTAATTTGGTGAAGAATATTTTGCAAAGACAGCCTTCCCAGTAATTCTGCCTAAAGAATTGATTACCTCTATATCTTCTAAAGAATCTTCCTTGTTTATTCCCATCACCTTTTCTAAAAAAGTATGTAGTGCCTCTTCTACCTCAACATTTGAAAGATAAACATTTCTTTCTATATTTTTCACTATACTCTCCCCTCTTCATTTGCATTTTTTATAATCTTATTACCCACACTTTATCGCCCTTATTCACACCTTCAGTATTTTGATTAATTCTAATAAATCCATCTGCATGGATTAGTGTGGAAATAGAGCCGGACTTACCATAAATAGGTTGGGCATATACTTTACCATCTTCCCTTATAAGCTCTACCATTTGATAAGTTTCTTTCCCTGGGGAAGAGTGAATATTTTCCTTGGATATGGCCTCTAGGTAAACATCTTCTATATTTTCTCCAGATATCATTCTATTAATAAGAAAGCCAACTATTATTCTACAAATTATCATGGCTGAAACAGGGTGACCAGGTAGGCCAAAGACAGCCTTGTTTTTTACTTTTCCAATAATAGTAGGTTTGCCTGGTTTTACCGCCAGCCCATGAACAAAGACTCCCGGCTCCCCCAGATCATCGATTACCTTAGCAGTAACATCCTTTAATCCTACTGAGCTCCCTCCGGATATTAACACAATGTGATTATTATCCAAAACCTTATCTAGTTTCTCCTTTATTAAATTAAAATCATCTGCTATTAATAGTCTTTGAGTTATAGTTCCCCCTAAATTCTCTATTAAAGCCCCTAAACTATAAGTGTTTATATCTCTTATTTGACCAAATTTTACCCTTTCTCCAGGTGGTACTATTTCATCCCCTGTAGAAATTATAGCAACTCTAGGTTTTTGAAATACCTTTATCTGATTAATTCCCATTGCCGCTATAGCACCAATATCCTGGGGACTTAGTTTTTTCCCTTTTTTTATTAAAAGCTCTTTAGACCTAATATCCTCTCCTTTAAATATTATCCCCTCTCCAGGAGCCACAGTCCTATATACTGCAATGGTATTTTTATCTAAATTTTCCACATATTCTATCATAATCATACCATCAGCACCCTTTGGAATCATTCCACCTGTAGGTACATAAATAGCCTGTCCTGTCTTTAAATCTTTCTCTGCAACCTTACCCATCTCTACACTATCAATAACATCTAAAAAAACTGGTAAACTTTCAGAAACCCCGAAGGTGTCTTTAGATACTACTGCATAACCATCTACAGTAGATCTATTAAATTCAGGCACATCAAAGGGAGAAAAAATATCCTCATACACAATTCTCCCTATTCCTTCTTCTAATTCAACAACTTCAGGTAGAACTGTCAAATCTGAAAATTGTTCTAATATTTTTTTTCTTGTGTTGCCTATGGTATCTACCTTTAACATTCTCATATTAAATACTCTCCCTAAAATTATACTGATTGAAATCAGCATTTGTGATTTTTCTTTTTATCTTCCCCTTATCCATTACAATTATCTCATCACATAATCTCTTTGCCTGTTCTGGATTATGGGTAACAATTATTATTGTGGATCCATTAGTCTTATTAAACTTTTTAATAGTATCTTCCATAGTATTCATAGAATCTGGGTCAATATTTGCTGTAGGTTCATCTAATAATAGTAGGGAAGGATTAAATATAATAGCTCTTGCAAGGGCTACCTTTTGCCTCTCTCCCCCAGATAGTGTTCTAGCTTTTTGTTTAGCTAGGTAATCTATCCCCATATCTTTCATTATAGTATTTACCCTGTTTTTAATATCTGAATTTTTATATTTCCTAACTTTAAGGGGATAGGCAATATTATTATAAACATTGGAAACTAACAAATAAGGTTGTTGAAATACTATGGTTATATCCCTGTATATTTTATCAAAATCCTTTTCACCATTATAACTAATACTTCCGCTATCAGGTTGTTCTAAGCCACCTAAAATTTTTATTAAAGTGCTTTTTCCCGCTCCATTTGAACCTACTATACCAATTATCCTACCTTGATTTATATTAAGGGTATCAATATCCAATACCCGCTTATTTTCATATTCTTTAGTTAGATTTTCAATAAATATATCCATACCTATTCTCCTTGGAAATGATACAAAATTCCGTTTACTATAAAGGATATAGTTAACAAAACAATCCCAATAGCTATGGCCATTGAATAGTTTCCCATATTCTTTAACATAGCAATAGAAGTGGTCATCACCCTTGTATGACCCTTAATATTGCCTCCTACAATCATTATAGCTCCTACTTCAGAAACTGCTCGTCCATATCCTGATACAATAGCAATAAAAATAGGAATTCTTAATTCCTTAATGGTTAATATACCCCTTTGAAAATAACTAGCTCCTAGAGTTTTTCCTATATTATGAATATTTCTCCCGTCTTCTTTTGTTCTATTATAAACAATTCCCATTATTATAGGAATAATGAGAATTGTTTGTGCAATAATCATGGCTGAGGGGGTAAAATTTAGATCTAAATATCCTAAAGGCCCCTTCCGGGACAATATCAGGAATACAACTAAACCCACAATTACTGGTGGTAAACTCATAGTTGTATATAAAATTCTAACTACTACCCTCTTAAAAGGGAATTCTATATTCCCTAATAATATTCCTAAAGGCACAGCAATAATTGTAGAGATAAATGTAGAGCTAAAAGACACTATCATGGATAAAAACACTATCTCATAAATCTCTTTATCAAAAGTTGCTAGTAGTTTAATCGCCTCTTTAAAAATCTCAGCCATATTATTCAACTTCCTATCTTTTAGAATTATTTTGCATTAGGCACAAATAGTGGTTGCCCAAATTCTTCTTTACCAAACTCTCCAATAAGTTTTTGAGTTTCTGATGATAATAACCATTCAATAAAAGCCTGAGCCCCTTCAGCATTTATTTGATCATTTTTCTCAGGGTTAACAGCTATTACTCCATACTGGTTAAGAAGTCCTTCATCACCTTCGACTATTATTTCTAATTCTATATCCCCACTCATGGATAAATAGGTAGCTCTATCTGCCATAGTATAACCTTTCATTTCCTCTGCCATCTGAATGGTTGCTCCCATACCCTGGCCAGCCTCAATATACCAATCCCCTTCAGGTTCTATTCCAGCAGCAGTCCATAGTTGCAATTCTTTTTTATGGGTCCCAGAGTCATCTCCCCTGGATATAAAAGTTATATTATTATCTTTAAAAGCCTTTAGTGCTGCAGAAGCATCATTTGGATTTGCTTTAGCATTAGCAGGGTCATCCTTTGGTCCAATTATTATAAAATCATTATACATAACTTGGAACCTTTCTAATCCATGGCCTTCCTCCACAAATTTCTCTTCAGATGCCTTAGCATGAACTAATAGTACATCTGCCTCTCCGTCTTCCCCATGCTTAATGGCTTGTCCTGTGCCTACTGATACCACCTTAACATCTATACCAGTCTTTTCTTTAAAGTCTGGAAGTATAAAATCTAATAAACCACTATCCTCTGTACTTGTAGTGGTTGCTAATATTATTTCTTTATTTTCTGCCTCAACATTCTGTCCCTCTCCATTGTCTTGGTCTTCACCTTCTGATTGATTAGTTTTCTGGGAGCAACCACTAATTACTAATGATAACATTAGTACTAGAACTAGTCCCAAAAATAATCCCTTCTTGAATTTGCTTTTCTTCATTTTCATCTCTCCCTTTATTTTTTTGATTGTCTAAATTGCCCACCTGAAAAAAATAGAGATTAAATAAAAAACAATCCAAAAAGGATTGTAATTAACACATATCCTTTTCCTTTCCAAGAGTGGGAGGCATAAAAATTTCTTTTTATACCCAGCGGCTACACCTCATAGGATATTTTCCTTTAGAAAATGTAACTCGGAAAAAGTTTGAAACTTTTTTGACAATCTTCCATTCACTAATATTATTCTATACTTTTATATAAAATCCTTCAAAATTCTTAAAAAAGTGAATTAATATCTATATTTTCAACATCTAATATAAAAACTATCTTTCCTCGATAATATCGAAGATTTCTACCAAGTACCTCCAATTTGTTTTTAATTATAATAGAGTTGCCCCTATTTATCCTAAAAGAGCAACTCTTTTTATTTCTATGATTTAATTTATCTATATATATTATTAATTTTAGCTATTTTGGCAATTCTTTCTTCTGCCATTCTATCAGCTGCCTTATAAGTTGGAATATTATCTCTATTGGATATCTCAATTACCCTGGCTACACTATCATAAACAGCAGCTGCTCTAGCCATAGCTCTATCCCTATTATAGCCCTGTAATTCCTCATATACATTTATTACCCCACCACTATTAATTACATAGTCTGGAATATAAAGTATTCCTTTTTCCTTTAGTAAATCCCCATGTTTAGGCTCTGCCAATTGGTTATTAGCAGAACCAGCTACAATTTTACACTTTAAATCATTTATTGTGTAATCATTAATTATGGCACCCATTGCACAGGGAGAAAATATATCACAGTCTACTCCATAAATTTCGTCTTTATCAACAGCTATTGCACCTAACTCATCTACCGCTCTCTTAACATTGTCTTCTACAATATCTGTTACATATAATTCTGCACCAGCTTCTTTTAAATGTTTACATAGTCCAAAGCCTACTGCTCCAATACCTTGAACAGCAACCTTTTTCCCTGTTAAATCTTCATTCCCATAAACTTCTTTTACAGCTGCAAGGAGTCCCCTATATACTCCAAAGGCTGTTACAGGAGCTGGAGCCCCACTCTTACCTTCTACACCGGCAACATAATCTGTCTCCTCATTAATGAAGGCAATATCTTTTAATGTGATATTCATATCCTGTCCAGTTATAAATCTTCCCCCTAATCCCTCAACAAATCTTCCATAGGTTCTAAATAATTCTTCTGATTTAATCTTATTCGGGTCTCCAATGATTACGGCTTTTCCTCCACCTGCATTTAATCCCGCAGCGGCATTTTTATAGGTCATACCCCTAGCTAACCTTAAGGCATCTATTATAGCTTCTTCTTCTGTTTGGTAATTCCAAAACCTTGTCCCCCCTAAGGCTGGTCCTAATACAGTGTTGTGAATACAAATTATTACCTTTAAGCCTACATCCTTGTCTTGAAAAAACATTAATTGCTCATAGTTTTCTTCCTGCAAGTAATCAAAGATTTTCAATTATAACCCTCCTTTTATATATCCCTATTAGGATTCTTTATATATAGTTTAGCATATTTAACCATTATAAGACAAACTTGATTAATATTTTTATATTATAAGTCTTATAAAGTAGTTTTAAAACAATTATTTTTATAGTATCCTATTAGTAGATAAAGACTTTTATAAAGGAGAACCCAATGGAAAGATATATAAAAAATATGTCTATGTTATCTATGGAAGAAAATTTAAAACTGAAAAATTATAAGGTGTGTGTTGTAGGTTGTGGCGGGCTAGGTGGCTATATAATAGAAATGCTTTCAAGATTGGGTATTGGCACAATAACTATTGTAGATGGGGATGTCTTTAATACATCAAATCTAAATAGACAACTCTATTGTGATGAAAATTCCCTAGGAAAAAATAAGGCCATTATGGCTAAAGAGAGGATAAAAACTGTTAATTCCTTGATTAAAATAAATGCTTTCACAGAATATTTAACAAAGGATAATGGGGAACAAATTTTAAAGGGCCAAGATGTTATAGTAGACGCCTTAGATAATATAGCTACCAGAAAATTATTACAATTCTATGGAGAAAAGTTAGGGATTCCCTATGTCCATGGGGCTATAGCTGGCTGGTATGGCCAAGTTTCTACCATATTCCCTGGAGATAAAACCCTAGACATAATTTATCCAAATGGGCAGGAAAAAGGCCTGGAAAATAAATTAGGTAATCCCTCCTTTACCCCAGCCTTAGTGGGATCTATTCAAGTAAGCGAGGTCCTTAAAATCCTTATAGGGAGGGGAGAACTTTTACAAAATAAAATACTTTATATAAATCTTTTAAACCATGAATACTCTATTATAGAATTAAAAAAATAGGAGTGATAATTTGAAAAATATAGTGGATAGGTTAAATAAGGAAGAATATCAATATAATGAAGAAGAAAGACCCCTTTATCATAAAAATTGTGCAGAAATCTTATTAATGGCTGCCAATGAAAGATATAAACTTGAACTTAATGAAAAGTTTTATAAAGCAATATGCCCCTTTGGCGGAGGAATACAATATGAAAAAACTTGTGGAGCCTTAATTGGAGCTGTTGCTGCCATTGGTATTATTTATACTGAAGAAAAACCTTCTATTAATGAAAAGATGAAAGATATAACTAAAAAGTTTGTTTTTGAATTTGAAAGAGAATTTGGGGCAATTGATTGTGCATATATCAAGGAACATCACCGTAGTGAGATTACAGGCTGCGATCTGGTGAAGGTAAAAACTGGCGAAATCCTTGAAAAAGTAATTAGTGAAGAAAAATAATTGGATGATGAAAATTGGTATAACTTACAAACTTTTAGGCTTTTCTATAAAAAATACCTCCAAGTAGATAATCTAATTTTAATTAATTAGAGTGTCTACTTTGGAAGTATCATATCAACTACCCTCTTAATACTATCTTTATTCTTTAGGGGAAAATAATGAGGCCTTTTCTCTACCCTCTAATAAGTTAATTATAATATTTTCTTTCCCTCCATTTGCTAAAATCATTGGGATTCCACATTCATTAACAAGCTTTGCTGCCTCTATCTTGGTGTGAATTCCCCCTGTCCCAAAGCTGCTTGCTTCCCCTATTTTTACTATTTTATCTATTTCATGAACATCTGAGATCTCCTCTATCAATACCGCATCATCATATTCCTTAGGATTTTTATTATATATTCCGTCTATATCACTAAGAAGGATTAATACATCTGCATTCCAAAGATTGGCAGTATAAGCAGCCAGGGTATCATTATCCCCTATCTTTATTTCTTCATAACTTACTGTATCATTTTCATTTATTATGGGTATAACCCCTTCATCTATTAAGGTGAACAAAGTGTTCCTGATATTTAATGTCCTGCTATAATCATTAAAATCTTCCTTAGTAAAAAGCATCTGACCTATATGAATATCATGTTCATTAAATACTCTTCTATAGGCATCCATTAATTCCACTTGCCCTATAGCACATAGTGCCTGTTTATAATGAACATCCTCTTTGAGCTTCCATTTACCTAAGGTGGCAACACCGGCTATTCTAGCTCCAGAAGTTACTATTACCACCTGTTTACCTTCCTTAGCTAAAATGATTATTTGTTGAACTAATTTTTCTAAATAGTCTTTATCTACATGTCCTTCACTATCTGAAAGGGTATTTGTCCCTATCTTTATAACGATTTTTTTGCTGGCTTTCATTAAACTGCTTATTGACATATACATCTACTCCCTTATTTGACCATTACCTAAAATGGTATATTTTATAGTAACTAATTCCTCTAAACCTACTGGTCCACGGGGAAGCATTTTTTGAGTGCTTATTCCCATTTCCGCTCCAAAGCCAAACTCTCCCCCATCAGTAAATCTCGTTGAAGCATTTACATATACGGTGGCCGCATCCACCCTTCTTTGGAAAAGTCGTGCATTGGTATAATCCTCAGTCACTATCCCCTCGGAATGTTTAGTACCATATTTCCCAATATGAGATATTGCCTCTTGAATATTCTCCACTATTTTAATGGCTAATATATAATCTAAATATTCCTCTGCCCAATCTTCTTCAGTGGCTGGATTGACTGGTATAATACTCCTAGTTTTTTTACAACCCCTTAATTCTACCTTATCCTCTAATAATTCATACAATCTGGGCAAAAATTCTTCAGCTATATCTTTATGAATCAATACTGTTTCAACAGCATTGCATACACCTGGTCTTTGAATTTTAGCATTTTCAATAATTCTTAATCCATCTTCTTTATCACCAGTCTTATCCATAAAAATATGGCAATTACCAATACCTGTTTCTAAAGTGGGTATGGTTGCATTTTTTACTACAAAATCTATAAGACCCTTCCCCCCTCTAGGAATTATAAGATCAATGTAGTCATTCATTTTAAGCATTTCTTTAACAACATCTCTATCAACATCATCTACCAATTCTACAACATCTTCTATTATATTGCTTTCCCTTAGCCCTTCCTTAATGGTTGCTACTAAGGCCCTATTTGAATGAATGGCAGTAGAACTTCCCCGTAGTAAGATACCATTACCACTCTTAAATGCAAGGGCAAATGCGTCTACAGTAACATTGGGCCTGGATTCATAAATTATTCCTATTACACCTAAAGGCATAGTCATTTTACTTATAGTTAAGTTGTTTTCTAAGGTCCATACCTTATCACTTTGCCATATAGGGTCCTTAAGTTTAATAATTGCCTTAACCCCATTAATCATGTCCTGAATTCTTTCCTCATTGAGCATTAGCCTATCAATTAAGCTATCCTTTATACCACTTTCCTTTGCAAATTTTATATCCTTTGCATTCTCTTCTAAAATAAAAGGGGTATTTTTTATAAGATTTTGTATCACTTTTTCTAAAGCTATATTTTTATCCTTTGTACTAGCAACTTCTAAAAGTAAGGATGCCTTTTTTAATCTTTTGCATTGTTCCATAATTGACATTATAAACCCTCCTAATAATATTTTTATAAAACAAAAAACCCCCATCCCTAAAGGGACGAGAGTTACCCGCGGTACCACCCTAATTAACCAAAACTGGCTCAACTTATACTAAATTTAATGTTCATGAGCGGGTTCAAAGAACTAAACTTATAAGATTCTCACCATCCTCTTACTCTCTGACAGTATCATTCTTCTACTATTCTCAATCATCACACTTTGTATTATTGAATATTTATGGTAAATTATATAGTACTTATATAGATCTGTCAATGAAAAGTTATTGTAATGAAAAATCAGATTTATTTGACAGAAATGGTACAAAACTATAAATTATAAATAAAAATGAAGAAAAGAGGTTATAAAATGGAAAAACCCACCCGTGAAGATGCATTAACATTATTAAAAGAATTTAATAAAAGTGAAAGTCTTATTCGACATGCCCTAACTGTAGAAGCTGTAATGCTTCACTTTGCAGATCTTTATAATGCAGAAGATAAGGAAATGTGGGGAGTAGTAGGCTTAATTCATGACCTAGACTTTGAAATGTACCCAGAGGAACATTGTAAAAAAACAAAAGAAATTCTAGAAGAAAGAAATTGGCCAGAGGACTATATTAGAGCAGTAGTAAGCCATGGCTGGAATATTTGTACAGAAGTAGAACCCTTATCGGATTTAGAAAATGTACTATATACCATTGATGAACTTACCGGTTTGATATATGCCACTGCACTTATGAGACCTAGTAAAAGCATCTTAGATTTAACAGCTAAATCAGTGAAAAAGAAATGGAAGGATAAGGGATTTGCTGCTGGTGTTAATAGGGAAATTATTGACCAGGGTGCCCAACGGCTAGGAATGGATAGGACAAAGGTAATAGAGGAGACTATAAAAGGTATGCAAAAAGTAGCTGAAGAAATAGGACTTAAAGGCAACCTCTAAAAATTGATATAGGTTCCCTCATTACTCCAATAAAAAAGGTGTCTTCAGCAATTCGTCAGGAACTTTGGTTTTCTGACGATTGCTGTGCAACAAAACCACCCTCCCTTAAATAGGCAAAGGATAACCCCTATTTTTTTAATAAAAACAGACTCTCCTACAAAATAAAAAAGATATATATTGGCAAAATAAACATATAGGCAATTGTTGATAAACCTACCATAAAGGCGCTATATTTTGAATTTACATCATAGTATTCTGTAACCAATGCCACTTGGGTAATAATTGGTGCTGCAGCTTGAACTATAAATACCTTATTTAATAAATCTGGAAAGTTGAAAAAGGATAATAATATAATCGCTGTAATAGGTACCACGAAAAACTTTCCTATTATAATGGTTATGGTTGTTAAATCAATCTTTAATTCTTTAAAATTTATATTATAGATTACTGTCCCAATAAAAAGCATTGATAGGGGAGTACTTAATTGGCCCATATATGTAAATGATGAGTCTAAGAACTCCGGTAAATTAATTTTAGTTATTATTAATATTGTTCCGATAATAAAACCAAGTAAGGGTGGTGAAAACACCCTTTTTATTGTGGCTATAATACCTGTTTCCTTTATTTTAGAACTATGCTTTTTAATATTGTATACACCTAGAGTCCAAAAGGTAAATGTGTTAGCTATATAATAAAGAAAAATATAAGGGATGCTTTTTTCCCCAAAAAGAGAAATATTTATTGGCAGACCTATAAAGGTTGCATTACCCAATGAAAATAAGACAGAATACACTCCTCTTTCCTTTTTATCAACCTTTAAAAATAATGTCATAATATAAGCTAAGCCATAGCTTATAAGTATAATTAAAAAAGCCACCAATATACTCTTAGATGAACTTATCAAACCTTCTAAGGTAAAGTTTTTTGGTAGATTAGAAATAACCATTAATGGAAAACCTACTTGTATCACCAACTTAGAAAATAAATTGTTTGTTTTCTTATCTAATACCCCCCTTTTTGCAAGGTAGAACCCTAGTGCAATCATAATAAATATAGATCCAATACTATTTAAGCCCTTAAGCATGTAATAATCCTCCAGACAGTAATTTTTAAGCAACTCAATACTCTATTTTATTGGAAACCAATTTATCCCCTTAACTTTTCTTGATAGATATCAAAATCCTCATCTGAAAATAATACAAATATTATTTCCTCCATATTCTCATATTTATTGGCAAAATCCTTTACAGCTTTTATTGCTATATCTGCAGCCTTTTCCTTTGGATAACCGTATACTCCAGTGGAGATAGAAGGAAAAGCTATGGTAGTTAATTTATTGTCCTTAGCTAAAGCTAAAGAATTATAGTAAGCATTATATAATAGTTTTTCTTCACCATGGTTACCATCCTTATATATGGGCCCTACAGTGTGTATTACTTTTTTGCTAGGAAGATTACCTGCTGTTGTGATTCTTGCTTCTCCAGTGGGACAACCCCCTATTTTTTTACACTCTTCTAATATCTCCTTGCCCCCAGCTCTATGAATAGCTCCATCAACACCTCCACCACCTAAAAGTCTATTATTAGCTGCATTTACAATTGCATCAGCCTTTACCTTAGTAATATCACCTTTCATAATAGATATCTTTGTCTTATTAATTATTAACATATTATCCTCCCTAAAAAATCGTATTCTCCACGCTTTCGCTGGTAAACCTTCTAAATAACTAACAAAATTTAGCAAGCTAAACTGGCTACCTGCTTATTCGGCAAGGGATACCCCCCTTACAGCCCCAATTTTTATTTAGTATTAAGCAAGACTTTCCTACTAAATAAAAATATTTATTTGAGTATATTCCTATAGTTACTTTCTATATAAATATACATTTTCCTTTAATTAATGAAAAATATCCAAAAATTTTCTCTACTAATTCCTTATTAATAGTCTTATTGTATATTCTTACAAGTACCTTTGGAGTAACAGTTATCTTTTCCTTCCATATACTATAATGATAGTAATTTTGTTAAGGAGGGTTTTTATTTTGAGAAAGACAAAACTGCTTGTTTTATCAATCCTTATTATTGGTATGGTGTTATTATCATTCACCGGTTGTAATAAGGAAGGGGATTTAACAAAGATAACTGTAAGTGAGGTGACACACTCTATTTTCTACTCCCCCCAATACGCAGCTATTAGCCTAGGATTCTTTGAAGAAGAAGGACTGAAAATTGAACTTATTAACGGTGGTGGTGCCGACAAAGTTATGACAGCTGTGCTTTCTGGCCAGGTAGATATCGGCTTTTCCGGTTCAGAATCCACAGTATATGTTTATAATGAAGGAAGGGATGACTATGCCATTACCTTTGCCCAATTAACACAAAAGGATGGTTCCTTCCTAGTAGGTCGTGAGCCGGATCCAGACTTTACCTTTGATAAATTAATAGGCAAGGAAGTCATAGGAGGAAGAAAAGGTGGAATGCCTGAAATGACCTTTGAACATGTCCTAAGAAAACACGGTATCGATCCTTTTAAAGACTTATCAATTGATACTAGTGTCCAATTTGATGTAATGGCAGGAGCCTTTAAAGGTGGTCAAGGGGACTATGTTACTCTATTTGAACCAGTAGCTACAGCAGTTGAAAAAGAAGGCATTGGATATGTAGTGGCTTCCATTGGAGAGGAAAGTGGTATTGTAGCCTATACAGCCTATAATGCAAAAAAAAGCTTTATTGAAAAAAATCCAGAAATAATACAGAAATTTACCAATGCCATTTACAAAGGTTTACAATGGGTAGAAAAGAGTAGCTATGAAGAAATTGCTGAAGCTATAAAAGACTTTTTTCCTGAAATGGAAATGGAAGACTTAATAAAAGTAGTAAAAAGATATAAGGACCAGGAATCTTGGCCAAAAGATCCAATAATGACTAAGGAATCCTTTGAACACATGCAGGATATTATTGAAGCTGCTGGAGTATTAGAAACTAGAGCGCCATACGAAAAACTAGTTAACACGAAATTTGCTGAAAAGTCTGTAGAAGAAATTAAGTAGTCAATAATAGATAAGGAGGGATTATTATGACAACTCCTATAGTGAAAATAAATAATTTATCTAAGATATTCCATAGTCCAAAGGAAGAAACTCTAGCGGTAAAAGACTTTTCATTAGAAGTAAGGGCTGGAGAATTTGTTGTATTAGTTGGTCCCAGCGGCTGTGGAAAATCAACTATACTATCAGCATTAGCAGGTCTAATAAAGCCCTCGGCAGGAGAAATAATATACAATCCCAATAAAGCTATAAAGAAGAAACCTTCCATAGGCTATATGTTGCAACAAGACCATTTATTTCAATGGCGAACAATATTGCAAAATGCCATACTGGGTTTGGAAATACAAAATAAAAATACGAAAGAAAATATTCTGAAAACTAGGAAATTACTTGAGGTATATGGATTAGGCGACTTTATCAATCACTACCCTAATCAACTATCTGGTGGGATGCGTCAAAGGGCAGCTCTAATCCGAACCTTAGCAGTTGATCCAGAGATATTATTATTAGATGAACCCTTTTCAGCTTTGGATTATCAAACTAGATTAGCAGTGGCAGATGATATTGGATCCATCATCAAAAATGAAAAGAGAACTGCTGTGATGGTAACCCATGATATATCAGAAGCTATTTCTATGGCGGATAGGGTGGTTGTATTAAGTAAACGTCCCGGAATGGTTAAAAAAATACATGAAATAAAGCTAAGTTGTTCTAAACAAACTCCTATTATTAGGCGGGAAGCACCAGAGTTTAGAGAGTACTTTAATGAAATATGGAAGGAGTTAGATGTCCATGTCTCTTAAAAATGATACACAAAATTATTCCCAAACTTTTTCTAGAGAACACCTAAATTATTTAAAAGATATTAAAAGACAGAAAATATTAATTTTGTCTTCAAGAATAATTCTTTTAGTTGCCTTTTTCCTTATTTGGGAAGTGGCGGCAAAATTTAAATGGATTGATCCCTTTATAACCAGCCAACCTAGTAGAATGTGGGATACCTTTTTAAGCCTTCATCAAAATGGTTCACTATATAAACATATAGGAATTACTATTAGTGAAACTATAATAGGCTTTGTGTCTGGTACTCTACTAGGGTCCTTGATGGCCATACTCTTATGGTGGTCAGATTTTTTATCCAAGGTGTTAGATCCCTATCTGGTGGTATTAAACAGCTTGCCCAAAGTTGCCTTAGGACCTATTATAATAGTGTTTTTCGGAGCAGGATATTCAGCTATTATTACAATGGCACTATTAGTATCCCTTTTTACGACAATTATTGGGGTCTTTAGTGGTCTTAGACAAGTGGATAAAGAAAAAATAACCCTATTAAAAACCTTTGGGGCAAATAAAAAACAAATATTAACTAAGGTGGTAATCCCTGCTAGCTTTCCTACTATAATGAATGCCCTAAGGATTAATGTAGGATTATCTTGGGTAGGGGTAATCATGGGAGAATTTTTAGTATCTAAGGCAGGACTAGGATATCTTATCGTATACGGCAGTCAAGTTTTCCAATTGGATACTGTTATGACCAGCGTTATTATACTTGCCATAGCTGCTGCCTTAATGTATATAGGGGTAAGTTATTTAGAAAAAATGGTATTAGAAAAAAGAATATAAATAATAGCAAAGAAAATAGGTATACCTATTTTCTTTGCCTTTATTTAATGTTTTTTAATAAATAATACTTTTTTATTAATTCATCAATTTCCCGACTTAACTCTAGTATATCCTTAGCTTGTATATTAGAATTATCCTCAATCAACTTCCTTAATTCTTCTTTTTGATCTTCTATGTCATTTGTTACTTTTTCTACAGTCATTTCATCCTCCGGTATTTAAATTTTCACACTTTAATTATTATAATATAAAAAATTATTATTACAATAAAAAACTTGTAATAATTGTAAATTATTTTATCTCTCTAATAGCTTGGGTAGTACTTTTTACCCCGGAATACAGCCCTGAAGCAGATAGCCCTAACATTACTCCTACTAATAAAGTTGTTTTT
>DUPX01000043.1 GCA_012838085.1 Eubacteriaceae bacterium | reverse complement strand
CCATATTATTTTTTAATAATACTTTTTATCTATTATATATTAATATTTATTCTGTTGACAGCTAATCTTTAATGAGATCGGAAACTTTTACAATCTTTACATTCTGTTTCTTTATATCCTTTATTATTGCAGGAAGGGCTTTTACTGTTCCCTCTGTTGGGTGCATTAATACTATGCCACCCTTTAATGGGCTTTTAAATACCCTATCATATATGACTTGGGGGTCCTGATCCCTCCAATCAATTGTATCCTTATTCCACATAATCACTTTATATCCTAAGTCCTCTGCTATCTCTACTGTCCTTTCATTTATGTCCCCATATGGGGGGGCAAAAAGAGTGGTCTTTTCATCTATAATCTTCTCTATAGCCTTTTCTGCATTTATTATTTCATTTTCATTATCTATATCAGTAAGTTTGCTATGTTTTTTATGGTCATATCCATGATTGCCTATTTCATGGCCGGCTAAGTAAATCTCTTTTAGTACTTCTGGATTGTCTTCTGCCCATTTTCCACCAATATAGAAGGTCATCTTCACATCCTCTTTTTTTAATATATCTAACATCATTGGTATATATTCTGTGCCCCAAACAACATTACAAGTTAGTGCGATCTCATCCCTACCTGTTTCTGCTTGATAGATTGGCTTAAAGGCTGTGAGAACTTTTGAAGATATTGAGAAAAGCAATATTATAACTAATATAATAATTCCAATTATCATCAATAGCTTTTTATTAAATGGAATGAAGAATATTTTCATATAAACCCTCCTCTTTATTTCTTATAGTAAATTATTATTTTAAAGGGGAGTAGTTTATTACATTATGAAGTAAATTTATATTGGATAAAGGTTAGGTTTAAAGGTAGGGCTTTTTAGTAAATAAAAAAAGTGGCCCAAAATATGTGGGTCACTTTATCATTTGCTATTTTCTTATATTCAATCTAGCTATAATACTTCTATATCTTTCAATATCTTTATTTATTAGATAGTTTAAAAGACCTCTTCTTTGACCAACCATTTTTAATAATCCCCTTCTTGAATGGTGATCCTTTTTATGTTGCTTTAAATGTTCTGTTAGATGATTGATTCTTGCTGTTAACATGGCAATTTGCACTTCAGGGGAACCTGTATCCCCATCATGTAATTTGTATTCATCTATGATGGCCTTTTTTTGTTCACTTGTCATAGCCATAGATGTCACCTCCTTTAAAATTTTATCCATAGGCACAGAATACCGTCGGAGATTCGATATACCGTGCAAATGGTGTTCTATCTAAAAGTTATACTATCATAATATTTTATTAATGTAAACAATTCACCAGATAATTATTTTTTTGCTATTTCAATATCTTTTTGAATTTGGTTAACTAATTCTTCTAATGTGTTAAATTTTCTTTCTCCCCTTATTCTTTTTAAAAAGTATATCTCAATATCTATTCCATATATATCTTGATTAAAATCTAATATATATGTTTCTATGGAATAAGGATGATTTTCAAAGGTGGGATTTAAACCTATATTTGTAATAGCCTTATACTTATTATCTTCGATTTTAACAATTGTTTTATATACACCATTTTTAGGTAATACTATTTTATTATCTATATTAATATTAGCTGTAGGTATGGAAAGTTTTTTCCCTAATCCTTTGCCCTTTACTACCTTCCCAGATATTGAATAATAACATCCGAGAAAGTTCTTTGCTGTTTCCATTTCCCCCTTTTGTATTTGCTTTCTGATATTAGTGCTACTAATCGTTATTCCATCAGCCTTTACTGCCTCAATAATTGTAACTTCAAATCCATACTTCTTACCAAGGTCTATTAAAGTTTGGGGGGTGCCAGATTCTTTATAGCCAAATTTATAATTAAATCCTATTACTGCATGTTTCATATTAAATTTATCCACCAGAATATCTTTAACGAAATCTTCTGCCTTGGTCAGCATTAATTCATTGGAAAATTCAGGAAATATCAGATAATCTATTCCTAAAGATTGGATAATTTTAATTTTTTTGCTATTGGAATATATAAGCCTAGGCACCCTTTCAGGGGCAAGGATGGATAGGGGATGGGATTTAAATGTGAATACAGCACTTTTTAGGTTTTTTGTCTCTGC
This sequence comes from Eubacteriaceae bacterium, assembly GCA_012838085.1. GTDB lineage: Bacteria > Bacillota > Clostridia > Eubacteriales > Garciellaceae > DUPX01. The sequence goes on along the minus strand of DUPX01000043.1, from coordinate 42,589 downwards.
TATTTTCTTAGCCCTCTTTATTAATTTCTGATGGCCTAAATGTATCCCATCAAAGTATCCTAAAGCAATTACCATTTGATCTGTTTCTTTGTGGTTATCAATATATTTTTCTATAATCTGCATTTTTTCTCTCCTTATAGCAAAACACGAAGGGGTTTATAATAATAACGATTTCCATCCTTATCATATTGAATCCTGCCCATGGCTATCAATTTATTATTTATATAGGCTGGAACTATTTTATCTTTGTCAAGAGTTTCTATATCACTAATAATTCCCTTAGGATAGATAGGGTTTCCATTTATCAGTGAATTCCTGGCACTTTCTTTAATCTTTATTTTAGTGTAGTTTTTTAATGGATAGTCTAAGGGCAGTAATATTTCTTTAATTTCATGGTTTTTATATTTATTTTCTAATTCCTCTAAAGAAATAGAGGAAGAAATATTAAAATCTCCTGATGTGGTGCGTAATAAAAAACCTAAGTGGGCACCGCATTGTAAATTCTCTCCTATATCAGAGCATAAGGTCCTAATATAGGTCCCCTTTGAACACTCTACCTCTATAAATGCATAGTGGGGAATATTATGTTGGATTACCCTAATATTGTGAATAAATACCTCCCTAGTAGGTATTTCCACCTTTTCATTTTGTCGGGCATAATCATATAATCTCTTACCCTTAACCCTAATAGCTGAATATATTGAAGGTTTTTGCTGGATTTTCCCGATAAATCCCTTTAGGGTATTATTAAAATCTAATAGGCTAAAATTTGGGACTATTTTTTTTAAGACTTGTCCATATTTATCTTGGGTATCTGTAGTTATACCAAAGACAATTTTAGCCCTATAAGTTTTTCTGTTTTCATCAATATAGGGTATTATTTTGGTACCCTTTCCTAAACAAACAGGTAAAACACCTGCAGCTCCAGGGTCAAGGGTACCAGTATGTCCTGCTTTATTTATATTTAAATTTTTCCTTACCCAGTAGATAACATCATGGGATGTCATAGCAGGTGGTTTAAGAATATTTATTATACCATCCAATTATATCACCTTAAGGAAATCCATTTTAATTTTCTTAATAACTACAGATTATCTATTTTTTGATTATAAAGTAATTATTAAGTAGTTTCCTAATTATATTTTTTTTGACAAAATATTTATTATATTATTTATGATTTCATCTTTGTTACCTAAAATAGTGCAGCCAGCAGCTCTGCTGTGGCCACCGCCCCCTAATTCAAGGGCTATTTCTCCCACATCCACATAATTATTGGACCTAAAACCTACCTTATATTCACTGGGTTTGGTTTCCTTTATAAATACTGATACCTCCACGCCGGAAATATCCCTTCCAATATTTATTAGCCCCTCTACATCCTCATCTAAAGCACCTAATTCTTTAATTTCAGCTTGGGTCAGTATTGAAAGGGCTATCTTCCCATCAAAATAAAAGTTAAGGTTTTTGATGGTTTCCCCCATCAAAAGTATTTTTGTCTTTTTATGCTCATCAAATAGCTTTTTATTTATTTCCCAATGTTTAAAGGAATGTCTTAGTAGATTGCTGACTATAAGATGGGTTTTTGAGGTGGTATTACTGTATTTGAAATTACCAGTATCAGTTACTATTGCAGTATATAGAGCAATTGCCATTTCTATATTTAGACTTATTTTAAAATGTTCTAACAATTCATATATTATCTCCCCTGTGGCACTGGCTTCTATATCTACATAATTGACTGTGCCAAAGAGAGTATTACTTTTATGGTGATCGATATTTACAATCTTACTACATCTATCTAAAGCTTCTGAGCCAAATAGATGATTTAGATCACCACAATCTAAACATATTCCAACATCAAATTTTTGATGGTCTATATTATTTTTTAGATCTTCAATATCTGTTAAGAATGAATATTTATCGGCAAAAGCCCTGTCTATATGATAAAAAACTTCTTTATGGAGCTTTTTTAACAATAATCCTAATGCTATAACTGATCCTAGGGCATCACCATCGGGGGAATAGTGGGAGGTTATTAAAAAGCTATTATTATTATTTATAATGGTCTTAATTTCTTTAATTGTCTTTGTTTTCATCATCTTTTTTTATCTTATTTAAAATTGAGTTGATATGCATTCCATATTCTATTGAGTTATCAATTTCAAATAATAGCTCTGGCGTATAGCGTAATTTTATATTTTTGCCAATTTCTCTCCTTAGATATCCCCCAGCACTTCTTAGCCCTAATAATGTTTCTTCCTGTTGTTTTTCATTTCCATATATACTGACAAAGACTTTTGCATAGCGCAAATCATTGGTTGTTTCAACTTGGGTAATACTCACAAAGTCAGCTACTCTTGGGTCTTTTATTTGATTTTTTATTAAATTACTTAATTCCTTTTTTATTTCTTCATTAAGTCTACCCATTCTTCGTGCCATACTTTTCACCTTCTTTAATATTCTTTACTATCTTGGAATTTCTTCCATAGTAAAAGCCTCTATTATATCTCCTTCTTTTAAATCATTATATCTTTCTATTCCTATTCCACACTCAAAACCAGATAATACTTCCCTTGCATCATCCTTAAATCTCTTAAGGGAAGAAATTGTCCCTTCATGTACTACAATTCCATCTCTTACTATCCTTACTTGATTATTTCTATTTATCTTACCTTCTATTACATAGCTTCCACCTATAGTGCCAATATTGGGCACTTTAAATGTTTGCCTTATCTCTGCCTTGCCCACTACAACTTCTTTGTATTCAGGTTCCAGCATACCCTTCATAGCATCTTCCATATCCTCTATTGCATTATATATAACTCGATATAGTCGAATATCAACCTCTTCCTTTTCTGCTATGGTAATGGCATTATTATCTGGTCTTACATTAAAGCCAATTATTATAGCATTGGATGCGGTGGCTAGCATTACATCAGATTCAGAAATACCTCCCACTCCAGTATGAATAGTATTTATCCTCACTTCTTCATTACTTAACTTTTCCAATGATTGTTTTAAGGCTTCAATGGATCCCTGTACATCTGCTTTTATTATTATATTTATTTCTTTAATTTCCCCTTCTTGAATTTTACTGAATAAATCATCTAGGGAAAGTCTATGGGTTTTTACAAGATTTTGTTCTCTAAAGGCTTCCTTATTTTTCTCTGCTATGGTTCTTGCCAATTTATCATCTTTTAGTACATATAAGGTGTCACCAGCGGAAGGTACTTCTGATAGGCCAATAATTTCTACTGGCATAGATGGTCCTGCTTTTTTAACCCTTTTGCCTTTATCGTCCACCATTGCTCTGACCTTACCATAGGCAGTACCGGCAACAATAGAATCCCCCACTCGTATTGTTCCTGTTTCTACAAGAAGGGTAGCCACCGTTCCCCGGCCTTTATTTAATTCCGCCTCTATAATAGAGCCCCTTGCCCTTTTCTTAGGGTTGGCTTTAAGTTCCAGCATTTCAGATACTAATAAAATCATTTCTAGTAAATTATCAATTCCTTCTCCGGTTAAAGCAGATACAGGAACACAAATGGTATCTCCACCCCATTCTTCCGCAATTAAACCATATTCAGTTAATTCCTGTTTTACCCGGTCGGGAGCGGCGGTGGATTTATCTATTTTATTTATTGCTACTATTATGGGTACATCAGCAGCCTTAGCATGGTTTATGGCCTCTACAGTTTGGGGCATAACACCATCGTCAGCGGCAACTACTAGGATAGCTATATCGGTAATACTAGCCCCCCTTAATCTCATTGATGTAAAGGCTTCATGGCCAGGGGTGTCTAAAAAGGTGATTTTTTCCCCATGAACTTGAACAGTATATGCACCTATATGTTGGGTTATACCTCCTGCTTCCTTTGCTGTAACCTTTGTCTCCCTAATAGCATCTAATAGTGATGTTTTACCATGGTCAACATGGCCCATTACTGTTATAACAGGAGGTCTTTTCACCAAATCCTCTGGTCTGTCTTCCTCTTCAACTATTAATTCTTCTTCAATAGATTTTTCTTTTTCCTTTGTGGCAATATAGCCATATTCTTCTGCTATTAAGCTTGCTGTGTCAAAATCTATTTCCTGATTTATTGTCACCATTTTCCCCAATGACATCAATTTTTTAATTATCTCTGTGGCAGAGGTTGATAGATTATCTGCTAGTTCTCCTACCCTTATAGAGGAAGGTAATAACATCTCCTTATAATCATCTTCAATATGTGATTCTTGCACATTATTTATACTCTTTTTGTTTTCTTTTTTTATTTGCTTTTTTTCAGGTTTTTTATCTTTTTTTATAGTCTTTTCCTCTTTCTCTTTCTTTTCTGTATCTTCTTCCGTCAACAGGTCTGTAACTAAATTTGCTTGCTCCGAATCTAAGGTACTCATGTGGTTTTTAATATCAATACCTAAATCCTCTAATTGCTGTATTAAGGCTTTGCTGGTAATATTTAATTGTTTAGCTAACTCGTAAACTCGAACTTTAGACACGAGCTTCACCCCCTATTTTATTTTTTTCATATATTCTAATTAAGTTTCTGGCCATATTAATATCTAAAAGACCAATTAACCCACGATAGCCTTTTCCAATGGCCCTTCCTAAGTCTTCCTTATTCCCGGCTATTATCACCGCAATATCATTATTTCTTGCTTTTTTCAAATAGGCTTTTTTTGTATTTAGGGATGTATCCTCTGCAATAATCAATAATTTGACTTTTCCCCTTATGATTTCATTATTTACTCCCGTTTCCCCAGAAACTACTTTACCTGCTTTTTGGCATAGGCCTAAAAATGAATAAAAACTTTTATCCATCTGAAATCTTGCTTCTAAGTATATCAATAGTGTCCTGGGGTATAGGCATTTTAAACACCTTTTCTAACTTTTTGTCTTTTATCACTAAATCAAAGCAGGAAGGATTTTTACAGATATAAGCTCCCCGCCCATTAGCTTTACCAATAGGGTCATAAAATATCTCCCCTTCTTTGTTTTTAACTACTCGTAAAAGTTCTTTTTTATTGAACATTTCTCCGCAGCCAACACACATTCTTTGAGGAATTTTTCTTGCCATATTATCATCCTCCTTTTTGAATTATAGTATTTCTAAATCCTCCTCTTCAGGTTCAATTAATAGGTCAGTTTGGGATTTACTCTTTATATCTATTCTCCACCCTGTTAGTTTTGCTGCTAAACGTGCATTTTGGCCCTCTTTACCGATAGCAAGGGAAAGCTGATAATCATCAACAACTACCTTTGCTGATTTTGTTTCTTGGTCTGCTTCCACTAATAATACCTGTGCAGGACTTAATGCACTTGCTATATATTCTTCTGGATCTTCACTCCATTTAATAATATCAATCTTTTCTCCCTTTAGTTCATTCACAATTTGCTGTACCCTTGAGCCTTTATGGCCTACACATGCTCCTACAGGGTCCACTTCTTCATTGTGGGAATAAACTGCAATCTTGGTCCTAGATCCTGCTTCCCTGGAAATAGAACGTAATTCCACTACACCGTCAAATATTTCTGGAACTTCTAATTCAAATAGTCTTTTTACTAATCCAGGATGAGTCCTTGACACAATAATCTGGGGACCTTTAGTGGTCTTCTTTACCTCTACTATATATAGCTTAATTCTATCCCCATAATTATAATTTTCTCCTGCCATTTGTTCACTACTCACTAAAATGGCTTCTGCCTTACCTAGGTCAACGAAAACATTGGACTTTTCCTTTCTCTGAACAATCCCTGTTATGATTTCATCTACCCTATCTGCATAAAGGTCATAAATAATACTTCTTTCTGCTTCCCTGATTCTTTGAACTACCACTTGTTTAGCAGTCTGGGCGGCAATTCTTCCGAAGTTTTTAGGCCTTACTAATTCCTCTACGAAGTCACCGATTTCAAAATTTCTATCCTTTAATTTGGCCTCTTCTAAGCTTATCTCAAGTAATTCATTTTCTACTTTCTCCACAACAGTTTTTAAGGAATAGACTTTTACCTCACCAGTTTCCCTGTCAATGGTAATCTTCACATTCTGGGCTGTTCCAAAATTTCTTTTATAGGCAGAAGTAATTGCTGCTTCTATTGCTTCTATAAGTGTTTCTTTATTTATTCCCTTTTCCTTTTCGATTTGATCTAAAGCTTCTATTAAATCAATATTCATTTTTTACCCTCCATTTGTTGAAAATCCACATATAAACGTACTGAAGAAACAGTATTTAGAGGAATTTCTAACCTTTCACTTTCATTGATTTCTATATTAATATTATTATCTATTAAACCTATTAACTTACCTATATAACTTTTCTTCCCCTTATAGGGAGAGTATAGTTTTATTTCTATTTTGTCATTTATATGCTTTTCAAAATCTTTAGGTGTTTTTAGAGGTCTGTCTAAACCGGGAGATGAAACCTCCATTATGTAACTTTGTTCTATAGGATCAACTGTATCTAACACTTCACTAAGGTCATCACTAACCAATTGGCAATCTTCTATGGATATTCCTCCAGGTTTATCTATAAATAAACGTAAATACCAATTTGGTCCCTCCTTTTTAAATTCTATATCAACTAATTCAAGTTGGTATTTATTTGTTATAGGCAAAGATAATTCCCTTACTATGTCTTCTGTTCTCTTCTTCACCATAATTTTCCTCCTTATATACCTTTGTTTTCATATATAATAGTATCCATTTTTGCTTTGCTTATCCAAGTTAATAGCTTACTACAAAATGAAAGAGCGGGTTTCACCCACTCTTTTGCCAAATCAATTATTTAGTATGCAAAAACATTATAACAATTATTCCTAATTAAAGCAAGTAAAAGAGCTAACGGAACCTTGAGCAGAAATAATTAGTATTGTTATTATAATATCCAATATTTTATGAAAAATTCTAATGATCTATTAAAATAAAGACAGTTGATTGCTATCAGGCAAACCATTAAGGCTCCCATGTTGCTCTAATATTTCTATTACATTTTTACTTATCTTACATCTTTCTCTAAGGTCTTCTTTGGAAATAAATGGATTATCCTTCCGGGCTTCCATAATATTATAAGCCGCTTTTGTCCCCAGTCCTGGAAGGGAATTAAAAGGTGCAAGTAAAGCATTGTCTTTTATTATTAGAAATTTTTCAGCATGGGACTTATATAAATCTACCGGAAGTAAATTAAATCCCCTGGAATACATTTCTAAAGAAACTTCTAAAACTATCAATAAACCCCTTTCCTTTGCTGTCATTTCATTGCCCTTGCTTTCAATTTCTTTAATTTTTTCTTGGATAAATGTCTTACCCTTTAAAACTAAATCTGCATTAAAATCATCCGATCTTAAGGTAAAGTAGGTGGCATAAAAGGCTAATGGGTGATGAACTTTAAAATAGGCAATTCTAAATGCCATCATAACATATGCTGCAGCGTGAGCCTTAGGAAACATATATTTTATTTTCTGACAGGAATCAATATACCAGGAAGGTACATTATTAGCTTCCATTTCTTTTATGTTTTCTGGAGTAAGACCTTTACCTTTCCTTACATTTTCCATAATTCTAAAGGCACTTTTAGGGTTTAAACCTTTGAATATTAAATAAACCATAATATCATCTCTAGTGGAGATCACTTCTTTAATTGTGCAGATATTATTTTTTATCAATTGTTGGGCATTATTTATCCATACATCTGTCCCATGGGATAAACCTGATATTCTTACTAGATCTGCAAAGGCTGTAGGTTTAGTATCTTCTAGCATTTGTCTTACAAAGCGGGTACCAAATTCAGGTATGCCAAATGTTCCAACAGGACATCTTATATCTTTTGGCTTTAAATTTAAACTTTCTGTGGACTGGAATATTTTCATTGTCTTTTTATCATCTAGTGGGATTTTAGTAGCATCTACTCCTGTTAAATCTTCCAACATCCGAATTGCTGTAGGGTCATCATGGCCTAATATATCTAGCTTGAGCAATCTGCCATTTAAGGATTGATAATCAAAATGGGTGGTTATTATATCACTGGTAGTATCATCTGCCGGTCTTTGAATTGGAGTAAAGTCATATATGTCCTTGTCTTTTGGAACGACTATTATTCCACCAGGATGTTGTCCGGTGGTTCTTTTTACACCGGTACAACCCTTAACTAGCCTTCTTATTTCTGCATTATGCAATGTTAGGCCTTTTTCATCTATATAATTTTTTACAAAGCCATAGGCAGTTTTATCTGCTATGGTGCCTATGGTACCAGCTTTATAAACCTGGTCCTTTCCAAATAGTTCTTCTGTATATTTATGAGCTATTCCCTGGTATTCTCCAGAAAAGTTTAAGTCAATATCTGGCTCTTTGTCCCCTTCAAAACCTAAAAAAACTTCAAAAGGTATATTAAAACCATCTTTTCTATATTTGGTGCCGCAATTTGGACAATCCTTATCTGGTAAATCTGGCCCCACTCCAGCAATATTGATATCAAAAAACTCTGATTTTTTGCATTTGGGGCAGACATAGTGGGGGGGAAGGGGATTTACCTCAGTAATATCTGTAAAGGTGGCTACTAAAGAAGAACCTACCGATCCCCTTGAACCTACTAAATATCCGTCCTTTAATGACTTATCCACTAACTTGTGGGCAATTAAATAAAGTACAGCATATCCATTGTTAATTATTGAATTTAATTCTTTTTCTAATCTTTTTTCTATTATCTCTGGTAATACTTCACCGTAAATTTCCTTTGCCTTATTCATGGTCATTTCTAATATCTCTGCTTCTGCCCCCTCAATCTTAGGTGGAAAGGTTCCATTTGGTATAGGTAGTATATCTTCAATCTGATTTGCTATATAGTTTGTATTTGTTATTACTACCTCTATGGCCTTTTCTTCCCCTAGATATGAAAATTCTTCTAGCATTTCTTCTGTTGTTCTTAAATAGAGAGGGCTTTGATTATCCGCATCCTGATAGTTCTGTCCAAGCATCAGAATCCTTCTAAAGATTTCATCTTCCTTATTTAAGAAATGAACATCTCCTGTTGCCACCACAGGCTTTTGATATTTTTCCCCCAGGAAAATAATTTTTTTATTTAATTCTCTTAGTTGTTCTTGACTTTCTAAAATATTTTTATCTACTAAAAAACTGTTATTTTCTAATGGTTGAATTTCTAAATAGTCATAAAGGAATAAAATATTTTCCAGCTCTTTCTGCCCTGCCCCCCTTAGAAGGCTTTGATAGAGTTCCCCTGCTTCACAGGCAGTGCCTACTAATAATCCTTCTTTGTATTTCTTTAATAAACTCTTGGGAATACGGGGCTTTTTATAAAAATATTCAAGATGGGATTTAGAAACAATTTTGTATAGATTTTTTAATCCCACTAAATTCTTAACCAAAATTATTACATGATAACTATCCATCTTTTTTATAGCTTCCCTGTCTTGGAAAATATAATTTAAGTCCCCTATTTCATTTGCCCCCATGGTCTTTCCCATAGCTATTAATTTTAAAAAGGCTTCTGCCGTTCCATAGGCATCATCTAGTGCCCTGTGGTGGTTTTCCAAACTGATACCAAAGTGCTTAACAATATTATTTAGCCTATGTCTTTTTAAATTTGGAAGGGCTAATCTTGATAAGGCTAAAGTGTCCAATATAGGATTATTAATTTTTATATTTATACTTTTAGCCTTATTTTTTATAAAACCAGTATCAAATTTTGCATTATGGGCAACTAAAATACTATCGCCACAAAAGTTAAGGAATTTTGGCAATGCTTCACTAATATTAGGTGCATCCTTTACCATATTGTCATTTATCCCTGTTAAATTTGTAATTCTATAGGGAATGGGAAAACCTGGATTTATAAAGGTGCTGAATTGAGCAGTAATTAGTCCCTTTTCAATTTTTACAGCACCTATTTCTATTATTTCATCCTTCATAGGGGATAAACCGGTGGTTTCAATATCAAATACTACAAAGGTTTGGTCTAAATCTCCTTTATAATCTCCCCAAATAACTGCTTCTAAATCATCTACTAGATATCCTTCTACACCATATATTATTTTAATATCATTTTCCTTTCCTGCCTTCATGGCTTCAGGAAAGGCTTGTAATACACCATGATCAGTAACAGCAATGGCTTTATGGCCCCATTTTGCTGCGGTTTTTATAATATCCTTTATGCTGGACACCCCATCCATGGCACTAAATTGGGTATGGGTATGAAGTTCTACTCTCTTTTTTTCACTATTGTCTTTTCTTTCTTGATAATCACTGGTTTCTATATCCCTTGCCATTATTACTATTTCTTTTAAGTATTTGTCAAATTGGACATCGCCCTTCACCTTTATAAATTTTCTATTTGACAAAGCTGTTTTTATCTGCTGAATATTTTCTTCTGTTTCAAACACCTTAACAGTGATAGAATTGGAATAATCTGTAATATTGAATGTTATTACGCCCTTATTATTGTTAAATATTTTGTAATCAACATCAAATACCTCTCCTTCCACAATCACATTCCCCGACTCAATGGTGATATAGTCTATTAATATTGGTTCTTCTGCTATACTTTTCCCTCTAATCACCATTTGGGAAGTTTTATTGAAGTTATTTGACGATATTATATTTTTCATGCTATCTGCTATAAGATTTTGTAGCTCTTGTTCTCTCAAGGTTTGATATTCTTTTTGTTCATCCCTATTGCAGTTTAATGCCACCTTAATATGAAAGGGATTAATAATTTTATCTTTTATAGTATTTTGTATATAATCTATTATTTTTCTACTTTTTATGGTTTCTATTGCAATATTTGAATTGGCTTGAAGGCAAAGACTTGATTCTTCTACCTTCCAATACTCAAATGGAATAGAGCCCATAATGGAGGGATATTTACTTTTTAATAATAGGTATAAGCTCTCACTATTTTCCTTAAACCATTCCCCTATATTTTCATATTTTTTAACATTTTCTTTATTTTCTTTTTCTAAATATTCTATTTTAACATCTAATAGAAAAGGAAATAGGGTAAGTATTTCCTTTTCTAATTCTTCTATAATCTCTTTATCAATTTTAAAAGGACCTTCTATGATGATTTCCCAACTCTTAAGGTCCTTATTTACCTTAACTTTTTTAATTGTGGATTTATATAAAAATTTATACTCTTTATTAATACCTAGGTCTTCTAATATTTGTGCGTTTTTAACACCCAATATTTTTCCTCCTTTGTTAAAGTAAAGACTTAAATTATGATGGGGATTAAATTAAGAAATTTTAAGGGTTTTAACAATTTCCCAATACATTTTCAGCCTAGCTTTTAAGCCCTTTATAAAGCCTAGTTTTTCTTCCTTCATAACATGGGTTATATTAGCCATAGGAACAGCCAAATAGGGAATATGATTTTTTTTGAAATGATTTGTCAATGCTACTTCTACACCAAATCTAACTATATCTAAATATTCTAAGTCTTTAAATATCTCTATTTTTACCGCCCTTTGACCAGATAAAAATGGAGCCACCTTTTGGGCTAAATCAGTAGCTTTTCTTCCATTAGAAAATACACCATAGGTCATATAGTAATTGCCATCTTGAAGGGGTTTTATCAAGTTCATAATATGTAATGGGGTTAATCCCAATAGGTCAGCATCTAATAAAATCACTATATCAGCATCTGTATTGTGGACTCCTTCTAATATAGCTGCTCCCTTGCCTTTATTGCTATCTAATCTGATTACCTTAACTCCCTTTTTTATTGCTACTTTGTATGTATTATCTGTTGAACCATCATCTACTACGATTATTTCTTCTATAAGTTCCATCTCTTTAACCACATCTAATACATTACCAATACGTGGTTCCTCATTAAATGCAGGAATTATCGCTGATATCTTCATATGTAACCACCCTTAATTCGTAATTTATTTATTCCTTACTTATATAAGGCATTTTTTATAGCTTATCAATCTCCCTTAATAATTCCTTGACTATATTGTTTTGGTCTATATTTCTAATAATTTTTCCTTTTTTAAATAGTAATGCTTTGCCTTTACCACCGGCAATTCCAATGTCTGCCTCTTTAGCCTCTCCAGGCCCATTAACTCCACAACCCATAATGGCAACCTTTATGGGTTTTTTAATATTGGCTAAGTGTTTTTCTATTGTATTAGCTATCTCAATTAAATCTATTTCACATCTACCACAGGTAGGACAGGATATTATTTCTATGGAATTGAAATTATCTAGATTAAGGCTCTTAAGAATTTCCTTTCCAACGATTATCTCATTCACTGGATCATCAGTAAGGGATACTCTTATTGTATCACCTATTCCTTTAGATAGTAAACTGCCTATACCAACACTGGACTTTATAGTGCCGGAAAATTTAGTGCCAGATTCAGTAATTCCCACATGGAGGGGATAACTACACTTAGCTGACATTAATTCATAGGCTTCAATAGTTAAGGGCACACTAGATGCTTTAAGGGATATAATTATTTGGTCATAATTTAAGTCCTCTAGTATTCTTATATGGCCATAGGCACTTTCAACCATAGCTTGGGGACTTACACTCTGATATTTTTTTAGTATTTCCGGTTCTAATGAGCCCCCATTTACACCTATTCTAATAGGAATCTCTCTTTCTTTTGCTGCCTTTACCACCTGTGTTACCCGTTGGATATCTCCTATATTCCCAGGATTTATCCTTAATTTATCTACCCCATTTTTTATCACTTCTAAGGCCAGTCTATAATCAAAGTGAATGTCAGCAACTATTGGAATTTTTGACTGTTCTACTATAGCTTTAGCTGCCTGGGCTGCTTCCATATCAGGTATGGCAATCCTAACAATATCGCATCCACTATCCTCTAATTCTTTTATTTGATTTAGGGTAGCCTTAATATCTCGTGTATCAGTATTTGTCATTGATTGAACTGAAATAGGGGAATTTCCACCTATATGTATATCCCCTATTCTAATCTTTTTTGTTATTTTTCTTTTCAATATCTTTCACCTGAATCTAAAAAAAGTTTTTAAATCTTATAATATCTTTATAACCAATAAAAACTGCCAAAATCATAAGGAGTACAAATCCCACAAAATGAAATAGTCCTTCTTTTTCAGGATTTACTGGTTTTCCTCTTATTCCTTCAAAAGCTAAGAATAACAATCTACTCCCATCTAAAGCTGGTATAGGTAATAAATTAAATATCCCTAGATTTAAGCTAATCTGGGCTGCCAATAAAATTACTGGCAAGATTCCATTTTTGGCAGTCTGGTTAACTATGGCCACTACCCCTATAGGGCCTACTAGCTCTAAGCTTCCTGCATTTATCCTACCTGTTACCAATTGTCCTAATAAGGTCATGATACTCTTGGTTAGATAAAATATTTCTTTAATAGAGTTAATAATAGAACCTACAAGTGATTTTTCTGAAGCAGGTCTTATGCCTATTCTATATCTATTTAAATTTTCATCGTATTTAGGAGTAATGGTTATTGTTTTTGTCTCCTCATCTCTCTCAATGGTGATTTCCAAATCCTTAGATTCATTCTCTGTGATAATAGTCTCAATTTGACTATATTCTTTTATATTTTGATCATTGATATTTATTATCTTATCTCCAGGTCTTATACCCCCGCTATATGCAGGGTAATCCTTTTCCACTTCTGCTATTGAGGTGGAAGGTGTCCCCATGGAGAAAAAAACTATTGAAAGTAAAATTATGGCTAATAGGATATTCATCAGGGAACCGGCAATAAATACTGCCCCTCGTCCTAGAATACTTTTATTGCTTAGACTTTTTTCATCTTTAGACTCTTCATCTTCTCCTAGCATTTTGCAAAATCCTCCAAGGGGTAAAGCCCTTAGACTATATAGAGTTTCTCCTTTTTTAATTCCAAATATTTTAGGCCCCATGCCTACAGCAAATTCCTCAACTTTAACACCAATTAATTTTGCAATGCTAAAATGACCAAATTCATGAAAAATAACCAAAACACCAAATATAATTATAGAAAGAATTATTGTTTCCATCTGCCACCATCCTTTATTAAGCTATCTCTACTGCAATCTCTTTTGCCCATGTATCTATATATAATATTTCCTCTAAAGAAGGGTTTAAAACATTCTTATGTTTATCCATAACTTTTTGTATTATTTGTGGTATATCTAAAAATCCTATCTCTTTTTTTATAAATAACTCCACTGCCTTTTCATTTGCCCCATTTAAGACTGCAGCCATTGTTCCTCCCATTTTAATGGCCTCATAGGCTAATCTTAAACACTGAAAGGTCTCTATATCTGGTTTATAGAAGGTTAAAGTCCCTATAGATACTAAATCCAATTTTGAAAAGGTATTTTTCTTTCTATTAGGATAGTTTAATGCATAGGCAATGGGTACCTTCATATCCTTTTCCCCTAATTGGGCAATAATTGAACCATCTTCATATTCTACTGCTGAATGGACTATACTTTGGGGATGAATTAAAATCTTTATCTTGTCAATATCCATATCAAAAAGCCATTTTGCTTCAATAAGCTCTAAGCCCTTATTCATTAAAGTGGCTGAATCTACACTAATTTTTTCCCCCATACTCCAATTTGGATGGTTAATTGCTTCCCTAGGAGTTATGTTGATTAAATCTCTTTTCTTTTTCCCCCTAAAGGGCCCTCCAGAAGCTGTTAATAGTATATTAGCAATCTTATTATTCTCATTTCCTCTTATACATTGAAATATCGCAGAATGTTCACTGTCAATGGGCAAAATCTTTACCTTTTTTTCTTTTGCCAAATCCATTACAAGGGAACCAGCAGATACTAGAGTTTCCTTATTGGCTAAACCTATATCAATGCCCTTATTAATGGCGGCAATAGTAGGTTGGATACCTATTGTGCCCACTAAGGAATTTACTAATAAATCTGTCCCTTCTAGAGTGGCTATCTTAATAAGTCCTTCTATCCCAGTGTATATCTGGGTTTTACTTCCTACTAATCTTTTCTTTAAGATATTGGCCTTATCCTCTAGCATTACACAAACATCTTTAGGATTAAATTCTAGTATTTGAGCTTCTAAAAGGTCTATATTTCTATATGTAGATAAACCTATAATATTAAAATTTTCTCTGTGTTCCCTTGCTACATCTATTGTCTGAGTGCCTATGGAACCTGTAGACCCCAATATAGCTAAGTTTTTCATTTCTATCCTTCCAATCTATTTTCAATCTAGCTTATTATGTAAATATGACTATATAATAATATACTATAGGTGCAGTAAAAAGTATGCTATCAAATCTATCTAAAATGCCACCATGACCAGGAAAAATATTCCCAAAGTCCTTTACATTATAATTTCTTTTTATAAAAGAGGCTGTTAGGTCACCAAATTGGGCTAAAATACTACTTACTATTCCTAAGATAATATAATTATATAATGGAATATAGATATTATGAAATTTATATAGGTAAGCACCATAAAGTGTACAACTCAACAAGCTTCCTATCACTCCCCCTATTGAACCTTCAATAGATTTTTTTGGGCTAATGGCAGGAATAAGTTTATGTTTTCCAAATTTAATTCCTATAAAGTATGCGAAGGTATCTGTGGACCAAGCAATTATAAAGACCAGCCACACTAAATAGCTGCCATTTTTTATGTTATTAAACAATAAAATATGACCTAATAAAAGAACAATATATATTATACCGTTATATCCTAATAGTGCCTTTTCAAAGGTGGAATTTTTTGAAAGAATTTGGTATATAAAATGAAAAATAAATATAATGATTAAATATGGTAAAATCCAATCCTGGTATTTAGCCATAATTATAAGTAGCCCAATACCTATTATAATTTCTATAATTATGTAGCCATTGTCGACAAAT
This sequence comes from Eubacteriaceae bacterium, assembly GCA_012838085.1. Taxonomy (GTDB): domain Bacteria; phylum Bacillota; class Clostridia; order Eubacteriales; family Garciellaceae; genus DUPX01. The sequence goes on along the minus strand of DUPX01000043.1, from coordinate 26,728 downwards.
TGATATGTTTTATACAATTCATATAGTCCAAGGGAGGCAACAATAATAAGACTTATTAATAGTGGTGTGCCACCTAAAGAAAGAATAATAATCAATAGTGGTATTCCTATAATTGATGTTAAAACTCTTTTTATCATGTTAACCTCCTTATTTTTTCGATATTCCTCCATATCTTCTATCTCTATTTTGATAAGATGCTATTGCTTGAAATAAATGTTCTTTTTTAAAATCTGGCCATAATATATCAGTAAACCAAAACTCTGTATATGCTATTTGCCAAAGTAAGAAATTACTTAGTCTTAATTCTCCACTTGTTCTTATTAATAAATCAGGGTCAGCCTGTTGGGAAGTGTATAAATAGCTTTCTATTGTATTTTCATCTATATCTTGGGATTTTAATATTCCTTTTTGGCAATCATTAACTATGTTTTTTATTGCATATATTAACTCATCCCTACCTCCATAGTTTAATGCAATATTTACTATTAATCCACTATTATTTTTCGTTAATTGGATTGCATCTAATACAGCTTTTTGAGGTTTTGGAGGGAGGGCATTAATATCCCCTATTGTATTTATTTTTACATTATTTTTATTTAACTCTTGTATTTCTTTATATAAATACTCTACCAGCAAGCTCATTAGTGCCTCTACTTCATTCTTTGGCCGTTTCCAATTTTCTGTGGAAAAGGCATAGAATGTTAATATCTTAATTCCTATATCCGAACTTGTTTTTATAGTCTCTCTAAGGGCCTCTACACCAGCACGATGGCCTGCAGTCCTAGGCAGTCCCCTTTGTTTTGCCCATCTTCCATTACCATCCATTATTATTGCTATATGGTTAGGTAGTGTTTCATAATCAATATTATATTCATTTGTTTGAACCTTGTTTTTTTTGTTTTTAAATAAAAACATCTCTAAGCCTCCATATTAAATAAAACCCCCTAGTACCAGGGGGCATACTAAAAATACGAAATTAATAATTCTATTGACCCATTGTCAATTTCCCTTATTCTGATTATATAGGGTTCATTGAAGTTATTATTATCTTTAAAAATTCCTTTTTTACATGGTGAAAATGTTTCAATAACTCTTGTTGATATACCTTTGCTATTAATATATGCTATACCTTCTATTAAAGGTAATCCAAGAAGATCTTGGATTTCCATGTTCTATACCTCCATGATCTCTGCTATTTTTTCTTCAATAATCTCATCTACTTTTTTACTATAGTCATCGGTAAGTTTTTGTATTTCACCTTGGCCATTTCTTAATTCATCTTCTGTTATTAGACTTTCTTTTTCTGCCTTTTTTAATTCATCATTAGATTGTCTTCTTATATTCCTAATGGCTATCTTACATTCTTCCCCATATTTCTTTACTAGTTTAGATAAGTCTTTTCTTCTTTCCTCAGTTAACTGGGGAAAGACTAATCTTATAATTTTTCCATCATTGGTAGGATTAAGACCTAGGTCAGATTTTAATATTGCCCTTTCAATATCTCCAATACTTGATGCATCAAAAGGCTGAATGACCAACATTCTTGGATCGGGGGAGCTTATATTAGATAGTTGATTTAATGGTGTAGGTGTTCCATAGTATTCCACATTAATCCTATCTAAAATACTAGGATTTGCTCTACCTGCCCTTATGGCCCCGTATTCAGACCTTAAACTTGAAATAGATTTAGCCATCTTTTCCTCTGTTTCCATTTTAACAGTTTCTATCATTTTAATCCTCCTTTATAAATGTTCCAATATTTTGTCCTAATATTGCCTTCTTAATATTACCCGGACCATTCAGGTCAAAAACAATGATTGGAATGCCATTATCCATACATAAAGAAGTTGCTGTTGAGTCCATGGCCTTAAGACCTTTATTGAGTATATCTATATAGGTAAGAGTATCATATTTGACAGCTTCTGGATTTTTTACTGGGTCACTATCATATACCCCATCAACCTTTTTAGCTAATAAAATTACATCCGCCTCTATTTCTGCAGCCCTTAGGGCAGCTGTTGTGTCTGTAGAAAAGAATGGATTGCCTGTACCAGAAGCAAATATTACAATCCTTCCCTTTTCCAGATGACGGATAGCTCTTCTTCTAATGTAGGGTTCTGCAATTTGGCGCATTTCAATAGCAGTTTGTACCCTTACGGGAATATTGAAAGACTCTAAAGCGTCCTGGAAGGCCAGAGCATTTATTACCGTTGCCAACATACCCATATGGTCGGCAGTAGTCCTATCCATGCCTTTGCCACTTCTACCCCTCCAAATATTTCCGCCTCCTACAACAATTGCCACTTCTACTCCCAAGTCTCTAATTTCTCTAATATCCTTACTAATGGATATAATCTTTTCTGTATCTATGCCAAAACCTTTGTCCCCAGCTAAAGCTTCACCGCTTATTTTCAAAATTACTCTATTGTATTTAGGTCTTTCCATGTTAATCCTCCAATCATAGATATGTTTTCTACAAAGTCAACGAAAATCCTTCTTTTTCAAAAAAAAGGAACACCTATGTGTCCTTTTCTTATTTACTATTATTGCCCCATTTGTTTTTGAACTTCTTCTGCAAAGTTTTCAGATTTTTTTTCAATTCCTTCACCCATTTGATATCGGGTAAATCTTCTTATTTTAACATTTTCACCAATCTTAGCAATTTGTTCTTTTAGAATATCTTCTACAGTCTTGTCCTGATCTTTAACAAAGGGTTGTTCAAGTAAACAAATTTCTTTATAAAATTTATTTATTCTACCTTCTACCATTTTATCTACTATCTTTTCAGGTTTACCCTCATTTAATGCTTGGGCTCTTAAAATGGATTTTTCTTTTTCAACTACTTCTTCTGGTACATCTTCTTTGCTAACATATTGAGGATTTAATGCAGCTATATGCATTGCTATGTCCTTAACAAAGTCCTTAAAACCATCAGTTTTTGCTACAAAATCTGTTTCACAATTCACCTCTACTAAAACTCCGATTTTACCTCCTAGATGAATATAAGATGAAACAATACCCTCTGCTGCAATTCTTCCTGATTTCTTTGAAGCAACTGATAAACCCTTTTCCCGTAGAAATTCTATTGCCTTTTCTATATTACCTTCTGTTTTTTCAAGAGCCTTTTTACAGTCTAGCATTCCAGCACCTGTAGTAGCTCTTAGTTCCTTTATCATAGCACTAGTAATCATTTATAATCCTCCTAATTAATAACTATTGTTTTACACTTTACACCTATATATTTTATGTAAAGATAGGGATAATACCAAATTATTTGAATTATCCCCTTATTTGCTACTTTTTATAGCTTTTTTATTCTATTCTTGGATATCTTCAGCTTGTTCTTCAACTTCTTCAGTCTCTTCAATGTTTTCATCGATATTTAAAGCTTCTGTTTCTTCTTCAGTTTCCACTTCAGTTTCTACTTCAACTTCTTCTATATCTTCAAATTGTTCACCTTGTCTGCCTTCAATTATTGCATCTGCCATCTTGGCAGTTAATAACTTTACCGCACGGATAGCATCATCATTCCCTGGTATTACAAAGTCCACCTCATCAGGGTCACAATTTGTATCCACAATAGCAACCACTGGAATACCTAAGATTCTAGCCTCTGCTATTGCATTCTTTTCCTTTCTAGGGTCAATAACAAATAGGGCTCCTGGAAGTTTTGTCATATTCTTTATACCGCCTAGGAATTTTTCCAGTCTATCCCTTTCTGCCTTAAGTTTTATAACTTCCTTCTTAGGCAATACATCAAATATTCCCTCTTCTTCCATCTTTTCTAATTCATGAAGTTTACCTATGCTTTTACTAATTGTTTTAAAATTAGTTAAGGTACCTCCCAACCATCTTTGGTTAACATAGAACATGCCTGCTCTTTTTGCCTCAGTCTCTACAGATTCCTGAGCCTGTTTTTTTGTACCTACAAATAGTACATCTTTTCCCTCTTCGGAAATTTCCCTCAAAAAATTATAAGCTTCTTCAATTTTCTTAACAGTTTTTTGAAGGTCGATAATGTAAATCCCATTTCTTTCAGTGAAAATAAATTCTGCCATTTTGGGATTCCATCTTCTGGTTTGGTGTCCAAAGTGAACACCTGCTTCTAGCAATTGTTTCATTGATATAACTGACATTTAAATACCTCCTTGGTTTTTACCTCCATTTTTATCATCTTTGTAATAGACCCTATGGATATAGGGCACCAAATACAAATCAAAAAATGTGCGTGATTTTATCACCTTAAAAAGTTTAACATATATTTTAGTATTAATCAATTATTTTTATAAGGCTTTGCCATTTTTTTATCTGCTTATTACATTGGCTAATTCCTCTTTTAGCTTTTCATTTAAAATCTTTATATAGGTGCCTTTCATTCCTAAAGACCTCGATTCTATTACCCCAGCACTTTCAAATTTTCTTAGGGCATTGACTATTACAGATCTGGTAATGCCTACCCTGTCTGCAATTTTACTTGCTACTAATAGGCCTTCATTTCCATCTAATTCTTTAAATACATGTTCTACCGCCTCCAACTCTGAATAGGATAGAGTGGCGATAGCCATCTGAACTATAGCCTTTTTTCGTGCTTCATTTGCTATCTCTTCATTTTTTGAACGTAATATTTCCATTCCAACTACAGTAGCACTATATTCAGCTAGTACAAGGTCTTCCTCTGTAAACTCCCTATTAAACCTAGCCAATACTAGTGTTCCCAAACGTTCTCCACCAGCATTTATTGGAACAATAGTTGTATAGCGATTTGAATATTTGCATTTTTCATTTTCATAATAAACACATAGGGCATCCTCTTCCACCTTATTTGCTTCTGTTGACTTAAAATCTAGCAATCGGTCATTAAAATCCTGTGGAAATTTAGCCTGTTCCTTTTCATTAAGCATTGCATCACTAAATTCGCAATCATAATCAGGGGTAAATGCATAACCTAAGAGTTTGCCTTCTATACTAGAAATGTACACATTTGCATCTAATACTTCACTTAATACATTGCCTAAGTCAATAAATGAAATGGATTGTTGTCCGGATATTTGCTGCAATATATTATTTATACTTCTAGTCTTTTCTAATAATGTTACCATGACAGTTCCTCCTTTATATATCCAAACAAATATTACCATAACTGGAACTACAAATCAATAAAGTGTCAAAATATTCTAAAAACTTTATTAAATTATTGTTTTTCCTGGTGTTGGCAATCTTCATTTAAGCAATATAGTAATTTATCTTTTTTATTCCCCTTCTCAGCCATAAAATTACCACAGACAGGGCATTTACTTTTAATAGGCTTATCCCAGGTTGTAAAATCACAATCAGGGTAGTTTTTACAGCCGTAAAAAATTCGTCCTTTCTTACTTTTTTTCTCGATGATTTCTCCTTGACACTTAGGACAGGTAGCCCCAGTCTCTTTGTAAATTGGTTTTGCATTCCTGCAATCTGGAAATCCAGGACAAGCTAAAAACTTGCCAAATCTGCCATGTTTTATAACCATATTTCTACCGCATTTTTCACAGATAATATCGGTTTCTTCATCCTTTATCTCTATTTCACCTATATCCTCTTCAGCATATTTAAGTGATTTTTCAAAGGGCTGATAAAACTCCTCTATTATCTTATTCCAATCAACTGAACCTTCTTCAATTAGATCTAGCCGCTTTTCTAATTCTGCAGTAAATTCTATATCCATTATGTCTGAAAAATATTCTTTCATTAGGTCAGTTACCAATTCTCCTAATTCAGTTGGTATTAGGAATTTTTTTTCTTTGGTTAAATATCCTCTATTAATAATAGTAGATATTGTAGGTGCATAGGTGCTTGGCCTTCCAATACCTTGTTCTTCTAAAGTCTTTACTAGAGTAGCCTCTGTATATCTTGGCGGAGGGCTGGTAAAATGCTGTTTTTCTTCCAGCTTATTTAATATTAGCCTTTCTCCTTCTTTTATTTCTGGTAGTATTGTATCTTTGTCTTCTTCTTGATTATCGTCCCTGCCCTCTTTATAAAGAAGTAAAAAGCCAGGAAAAATCAATTTAGAACCATTGGACCTAAACACATATTTCCCTGATACTATATTTACTGATATGGTATCATAAATAGCTTCACTCATTTGACTTGCCACAAAACGTTCCCATATTAATTTGTAAAGCCTAAATTGGTCTCGGGATAGAGAATCCTTTATAGAATCTGGTGTTTTATTTGTGGATGTTGGTCGGATGCCTTCATGGGCATCTTGAGTCTTTCCAGACTTGTTGGTCTTTTCTTTTCTATTATTTAGATACTTTTCCCCAAATTCATCAATGATATAATTTCTGCATTCATCCTTTGCAATATCAGATATTCTAGTAGAATCTGTTCTTATATATGTAATAAGACCTACTAAGCCCTCTTTTTTTAATTTTATCCCCTCATATAGCTGCTGGGCTATCATCATTGTCTTTTTGGATGTGAAGTTTAACTTTCTAGAAGCTTCCTGTTGTAAACTGCTGGTGGTAAAGGGCAGGGGCGGATTTCTTTTTTTGGTTCCTTTTTTTATATTGTCAACAATATAGTCCTGTCCCTTTAGATAGTCTAATATCTCCCTAACCTGTTTTTCATTTTTTAGCTCAATTTTTTTATCCTTCTCACCATAAAAGTTGGCCTCAAAAATAGTTTTTCTATGGTCTTTATTTAAAAAGGCTACAATAGACCAATATTCTTCTGGGACAAAATTCTGTATTTCCTTTTCTCTATCAACTATAATTCTGGTGGCAACAGATTGTACCCTTCCTGCACTTAGCCCTTTTCTAATTTTTTTCCATAGAAGGGGACTTATTTTATAACCAACCAGACGGTCTATAATCCTTCGGGCTTGTTGGGAATTAACTAAATCTTTATTTATTTCTCTAATATTCTTTAAAGAATTCTTTACAGCATTTTTGGTAATTTCATTAAATTCTATTCTGCATTTAACATTTTCATCTATATTTAGTTGCTTTGCTAAATGCCATGAGATAGCTTCCCCTTCCCTATCAGGGTCAGTTGCTAATAAAACCCTCTTGGCCTTTTTGCTTTCCTTTTTTATCTTATCTAATATAGGGCCTTTGCCCCTAATGGTAATATATTTAGGTTCGAAATTATTTTCTATATCTATTCCCAATTGGCTTTTAGGTAAATCCCTTATATGGCCTATAGTAGCTTCCACAGAATAATTTTTACCTAAAAACTTTTCTATTGTCTTTGCTTTTGCAGGTGATTCTACTATTACTAATGTCTTATCCATTATCTTACACCCCCATAATCTACAATGTAACATTATAACAGAAATTATTATTTAATCAAATAAATGGATATTTCTTTCACTATTAAAACTTTTTATCATTGGACCTTGATTACTTAATAAAATAGCTATTTCTATGTTTTTGGATTATTCCTTTAAGCTCTAACATTGTTAAGGAACTATTCACCACAGAAGGGGAATAATCACAGTGGCTTATAATATCATCCCCATGATTATAGCCCATTTTTATTTTTTCTAATATTTCCTTTTCTTCTTTAGTTAAATTTAGATAATCTATTGATTCTTTTTGGTCTTTAAAAGATTCACTATTTATAGAGGATATTTCTGTTTTAATATAGGGTACTAAATCTTCTAATATATCTTCTATGCTAGTTACTAATTTTGCTCCTTCCTTCAATAAATTATTTGAACCTTTATTGTATTGGGTGCCGATATTCCCGGGTATAGCATAGACATCTCTACCCTGTTCTAATGCAAATTCTGCAGTTATAAGGGAACCACTCTTTTCTCCCGCTTCTATTATTATTGTTCCTAAAGACAGACCACTTATTATTCTATTTCTAGCTGGAAAATTATTTGCCTTTGGCAAAGTTTTTAGGGGATATTCGGAAATCACTAATCCACTTTTTTCTATTTCTTTCATAAGTTCTGCATTTTCTGTTGGGTAAATAACATCTACACCACAGCCCAATACTGCAATAGTCTTTCCCTTTGCCTGTAAAGCCCCCCTATGGGCATAGGTGTCTATTCCCTTAGCCATGCCACTGACAATAGTAATGCCTAAAGATGCAAGTTGAAATGCAAGTTTTTCAGCAGTTTTCATTCCATAATAACTGGCTTTCCGTGATCCTACAATGCTTATGGACAGCTTTTCTATATCAATATTGCCCCTGGAGTATAAGATAGGAGGAGGGTCATATATTTCTTTTAGTAGGTGAGGGTATTTTTTATCCTTGTATAATAATATATCCACCTTTTGTCTCTTCAGCAATTCTAGATATTTATATGCCATATTTAAATCCTTATTATTCATAATTGAATTTATATCTCTTGGGCTTATATTGTGTATACCATGGAGCTCCACTTCTTTTCCATGAAAAACCCTTTCAATATCTCCAAAGTGGTTATAGAGATTTAGGAATTTCTTTGAACCAATTCCTGGCACCATACTTAACCAAATCCAATAAAGTAATTCATCCATATTTTTTCTCCCCATGAAAATTCTTCTAATTATGACTATTATATATAACTAGATAAAGATTTCATAGTGAAAATAAAAAGTCCACTATTTACATAGTCATATTTCAGTATATTTAGGAGAATTTAGATGTTTAGCAGGTATAATGACCACCAATGTAGTATTATAATATTTAAGATTAAAATCGGGAGGAAATATATGTTAGCAAGTATCTTAAGTTGTGCTTTAGTGGGGATAGAGGGATGGATTGTAGAAGTGGAGGTTGATATTTCTAATGGCTTACCCTCCTTTTCCCTAGTGGGATTACCAGATATAGCAGTAAAGGAATCAAAAGAAAGGGTATATTCTGCAATTAAAAATAATGGTTTCCAATATCCTATGAAGCACATAACAGTAAATTTGGCCCCTGCAGATTTAAAAAATGAAGGCCCAGCCTATGATTTGCCAATAGCTATAGGTATTTTATCTGCCTCTGGTCAAATCCATTCTGACCATTTAGAGGATACTGCTTTTCTAGGGGAATTATCTTTAAATGGAGATATACGGCCCATAGATGGTGTGCTTTCTATGTCTATTGAACTAAAGAAAAAGGGGATAAAAAATCTAATTTTACCTGAAGAAAATGCCTTGGAAGCATCTCTAGTAAAGGGAATAAATATTTTACCGGCAAAACATTTACTCCAGGCAGTAAATCACCTAGCTAATAAAGAAATCATTAGCCCCCTTTCCTCCAATATAGATAACTACTTTTCTAAAAATATAGATTATGATATAGATCTAAATGAGGTTAAGGGTCAGGAAAATGTAAAAAGGGCCCTAGAAATAGCAGCTGCTGGAGCCCATAATCTTATCATGATTGGCCCCCCTGGTTCTGGCAAGACCATGCTGGCCCAAAGACTCCCCACAATTTTACCTACTATGACTATAGAAGAATCCCTCCAGGTGACCAAGGTATATAGTATTGCTGGTTTATTACCGGATTCTACTCCCTTAGTAACCAATAGACCCTTTAGAGCACCCCACCATACTATTTCTTCTATTTCTCTAGTTGGGGGTGGGAGAATTCCAAAGCCTGGTGAAATATCACTTGCCCATCTGGGGGTTTTATTTTTAGATGAATTGCCAGAATTTCAAAAGAATGCCTTGGAGGTATTAAGACAACCATTGGAAGAAAAAAAGGTTACCATCTCCAGGGTAAGTGCCACCCTTAGCTATCCTGCAAATTTTATGCTGATTGCCAGTATGAACCCCTGTCCCTGCGGTTATTATGGAGATGAAAACCGTGAATGCAGTTGTACTGATAGGCAAATCCATAATTATCTAAATAAAATATCTGGTCCATTATTAGATAGAATAGATATTCACACCGAGGTTAAGGCTACTAAGTATGACCATTTAAAGGGAAATAAAAAGGGGGAAAGCTCTGCAGAAATTCGGGAAAGGGTGAATCAAGCCCGAGAAATTCAGTTAGAAAGATATAAGGGCAAAAGGATTTTGTTTAATTCTCATCTAAGTCCTAGGGATATTCAAAAATATTGTCATTTAGGTAAAGAAGAGAATTCTTTAATGGAATCAGCCTTTAATAATCTTAAACTTAGTGCAAGGGCCTATCACAAAATCTTAAAACTGGCTAGAACAATAGCGGATTTGGATAAGAAAAATAATATTAATATTTATCACCTAAGTGAAGCCATACAGTATAGAAATTTAGATAGAAAATTTTGGAGTTAAGGGGATAAATGAAAGTTATTTAATTAGACTGAAAAAGCGTTGGGAATAATATTAATATCCTTAATTCCTTTGTCAAACCATACCTCAACAATATCAAATCTAATATTTTCATGGTATTTATTTTTTAATTGTAAATAATATAAGGCGGTTTTTATTATCTTTTTTTGTTTAGATTTATTAACTGCCTGACCTGGGGTACCGAATAGATTATTTTTCCTGGTCTTAACCTCTACAAATACAATAGTATCCTTTTGATAAGCTATTATATCTATTTCACCAATTTTACAACTAAAATTTTGATCTATAATTTTATAATTTTTCTTCTTAAGGAATTTAACTGCTTCCTGCTCTCCTACTTTTCCAATTTTTAAATGTTGGGCCATATTATCAGCTCCCAATAATTTTTCTCAAAAAGGTTTTTCGATGAATATTTAATATCCCATATTTTTTTATGGCCTCCCTATGTTCCTGGGTACCATATCCTTTATTTTTATTAAAGGCATATTGGGGAAATTCTTTATGGATATCCTCCATAATTCTATCTCTTGTCACCTTTGCAATAATACTGGCAGCTGCTATTGATATGGATTTACTATCTCCTTTAATAATAGGAACTTGTCTTATTGGAATATTTTCACACCTTATCCCATCTATAAATAGTAAATCCGGCTTGTATTTTAAGTTTTTTACAGCAATTGCCATGCTTATTTTAGTTGTTTGGTAAATATTTATATCATCTATAGATGCAGAGTCTACTATCCCAACACCTACATCTAAAGCTTTTTTATAAATCTTTTCATATAGTTCTTCCCTTCTTTGGGGGGAAAGTTTTTTTGAGTCATCTATGTACAATACATCAAAGTCTTTAGGCAATATAACTGCTGCACTTACAACGGGACCTGCTATTGGGCCCCTGCCCACCTCATCTATTCCTGCAACTAGTCTGTAGCCCTTTTTATATGCCTGTCTTTCAAATTGTTTTATTTTTTCTGTTCGAGCCAATTCTCTTTGATAGCTTAAGAATTTATTATGTAGGGAATTCCCATATTTTTGTACAGTTTTTCTACTATCTTTTTGTAAAAAGCTTATAAATTCAGGATAGCTTTCTATAGGTAAGTTTTTAATATATTCCTTTATTTCTGACAAGCTATTTTTTTCAAACATAAAATACCCCACTTTTTTAAAAAAATATAAATCTTTTGTCACCTGTATTCTTATGGTCTTTCTAGGGAAATCTTCCCTATTGTACCCTTTCTAAATTCATCTAACAACATTTCTGATGTCCTTAAATAATCAAATTCGCCACCTTTTACAATGAATCCTCTATTTTTAGAAATATCATTTAATATATCAAGGGTTTCCCTGTCTAAATTATCTATATTATATCTATCTATAAGAAGTGCTGGGTAGCTAGTTTTTAAGAAATCTAATAGTCTAAAGGCTAATTCTTCCTGGTCAAGTATTTCGTCTTTAATAGAACCAATCCAAGCTAGCCTAATACCCACCTCCTTATCTTCAAACTTAGGCCATAGAATACCTGGTGTATCTAATAGCTCAATTTGTTGGTTTAGCCTTATCCATTGTTTTCCCTTTGTAACACCTGGCTTACTTCCAGTTTTAGCACTTGATTTGCCTGCAATCTTATTTATAAAGGTAGATTTTCCTACATTTGGAATACCTATAATCATACAGCGGATAGGTTTGTATTTTCGCCCCCTTTGGGCTAATGATTGCATTTTTTCTTTCATCATGAAAACCAAGGTATTAATTACTTTATCTATTCCCCTTCCTGTAATGGAATTTATAAAGATATTATTAATACCTTTTTTATTGTAATAATCCTCCCATTCCTTATTTATAGTTGGATCGGATAAATCAAATTTATTTAACACTATCAATCTAGGCTTATTGCCAATAATATTATCCACATCTGGATTTCTACTACTAATTGGAACTCTAGCATCGAGAATTTCTATAACAATATCCACTAGTTTTAAATTTTCCATAATTAATCTCTTTGCTTTCGCCATGTGACCAGGGTACCATTGTATATCCATCTTAACTCACACCTTTTTTCTTTAGTATATACTTTTTGGAAAAAAAAAGGACTGTAAACAGTCCCTATTTTTTTTCTTTAACTTTAGTAGCCTTACCAACACGATCACGAAGATAATTAAGTTTAGCTCTTCTAACTTTACCTCTTCTAGTAACCTCAATCTTTTCGATTCTTGGAGAGTGTAAAGGAAATGTTCTTTCAACACCAACACCATATGAGATCTTTCTTACTGTAAAAGTTTCTTTTAATCCACCATTTTGCCTTTTCAGCACTGTACCTTCAAAAACTTGAATTCTTTCTCTTTTACCTTCCACAACTTTTGCATGAACTTTTACTGTATCTCCAACATTAAAAGTTGGAATATCCTTTTTAACTTGTTGTTGTTCTATGGATTTAATTATGCTCATTTTGGTTCCTCCTTCCTTACTAGACGTTCTTATTCTTACAAATAGAGGACCGCCCGGGATAACATTGAAATTATATCATAGAAATCTATCATATACAATCATTTTAAATCACTTTCATTATAGTTTCTCAATATTTCTTTTTCTTCCTCTGTTAAATTATATTTTTTTAAAAGATCTGGTCTTTTTTTCTTTGTATTTATCAGGGATGCACCCTTTCTCCATCTCCTGATTTTTTCATGATCTCCTGATAATAGTATATCTGGAACTTTTTCTCCCATGAATTCATAAGGTCTTGTATAATGGGGGTATTCTAGCAATCCATCAGAAAAACTATCATAATTGGAGCTATTTTCATTTCCTAAAACCCCCGGTACTAATCTTGATATGGCATCTATAACTACCATTGTGGGAAGTTCTCCTCCTGTCAATATATAATCCCCTATGGACACCTCATGGGTAACAATTTTATCTATTATCCTTTGATCAATCCCCTCATAATGACCACATAGAAATATTAAATGGGGATATTGGGAAAACTCCATTGCCATATCCTGATTAAAGGTTTTACCTTGGGGACTTAGATATATACAGGGTGTATCAATATCTTTTGTATCAATACATTTATAGGCATCATATATTGGCTGGGGGGTCAATACCATCCCTGGCCCGCCGCCATAGGTATAGTCATCTACCTTTTTATGTTTATCCTTGGAATAATCTCTAATATTAATGATATTAATATTAATTAAATCTTTATCTATTGCCCTTTTTAATATACTGGTGTTTAGAAAATCTCTAAAAAGTTCTGGAAACAAAGTTAATATATCTATTTTCATAATTCCATCAAATCCTTTGGAATTACAGCTTGGGCAGTTTTATTGGAGATATTAATTTCTTTAAAGATATCTTTTAGTGCTGGAACTAATACATCCTTTTCCTTTGTTTTAATTACATAGATATCTGTTGGCCCAGTTTGTAATACCTCTTTTATTGTACCTATTAATATTCCCTCTGGGGAAAATACTGATATTCCTATTAAATCTGCTATGAAATACTGATCCTTTGAAAGTTTTATTGCATCTTTTCTATCAATACTTATATATAATCCCTTATATCTCTCTCCTTGATTGCGGTCCTTAATCTCATGAAATGAAATTAGTACCATGTTTTTATGTATCCTTATATTGGATATACTTAGCGGTAAAAAAGAATCCTTTTCTTCTATAAATACATTTTTTAAGGAGTAAAATCTATTAATATCATCTGTAAGAGGAAGCACTTTAAGTTCTCCTCTAATCCCATGTACATTTAATACCTTTCCTACCCTTAAAAAGTCATTTTTTTTCATTTTTTCACCACTTTTCTATACAAAGTTATCTTATACATAAATAATTCCATTATACATTTAATGTAAAGAGTTAGGCTATGCCTAACTCTTATTGGATAATTTCCACTATTACTCTTTTATTTTCTTTTGCTGCTGCAGCTTTTACTACTGTACGGATTGATTTTGCAATTCTTCCTTGCTTTCCAATAACCTTTCCCATATCTTCTTGAGCAACTTTCAACTCTATGATAATGGATTGTTCTCCTTGTACCTCTTTAACTTCAACAGCATCAGGCTGATCTACTAATGCCTTAGCAATTACTTCCACTAATTTAACCATAGGAATTCCCCCTATATCACTTTTAATTAGCTATCTAATATGCCCTGTCTTTTTAATAAAGACTTAACTGTATCAGATGGTTGGGCTCCTTTATTTATCCATTGAAGGGCTTTTTCTCCATCAATCTTGATTTCTACGGGCTCAGAAACAGGATTGTAATAACCAATCTCTTCTATAAATTTACCATCCCTTGGCGCCCTAGAATCTGCAACTACAATTCTATAAAAAGGTCTTTTCTTTGCACCCATTCTTTTTAATCTTATTCTCACTGCCATATTGTCCACCTCCTTTAAAATAGAAAATCAATTCTTATATATTACATAAAAGGCAATTTAAATTTACCCTTATTGGCACCTCTACCCATATTGGAAAATTGTTTCATCATTTTTTTAGTCTGTTCAAAATTCTTAATTAATTTATTCACATCTTGAACTTTTGTACCACTACCTAAGGCAATCCTCTTCCTTCTACTGGCATTAATTATTGAAGGATTAATTCTTTCTCCCTTTGTCATGGATTTGATTATTGCTTCAGTTTGTTCAAGTTGTTTATCATCTACAGATAGACCTTTAAGCTTTTTACTATTCATTCCAGGTATCATACCTAACACATCACTTAAGGGGCCCATATTTTTTACCTGCTGTAGTTGATCTAAAAAATCATCAAAGGTAAATTGTTCAGATCTAATCTTTTTCTCTAATTCCCGAGCTTTTTTTTCATCTATATTAGCTTGGGCCTTTTCTATAAAGCTAAGGACATCTCCCATTCCTAAAATTCTAGAAGCCATTCTATCAGGATGAAAACTTTCTAAATCATTTAACTTTTCTCCCATTCCTGCATATTTAATAGGTTTTCCTGTAACAGCCTTTACAGATAAGGCTGCACCACCACGAGTATCCCCATCTAATTTTGTAAGTATAACCCCATCTATTCCCAGCTGCTCATTAAAACTTTGGGAAACTGTAACAGCATCTTGACCGGTCATAGAATCCACCACTAATAATATTTCTGTTGGTGATACTGAGGCCTTAATTTCCTTTAGCTCATCCATTAGTTCTTCATCTACATGAAGGCGACCAGCGGTATCTATTATTACTATATCTTTAAAATTACTATTAGCATGTTCTATAGCTGCCTTTGCAATATTTATCGGGGAATTATTATTGCCCATGGAAAAAACAGGAATATCCAGGCTTTTGCCCACCACATTTAATTGTTCTATTGCTGCAGGTCTATAAATATCACAGGCAACTAATAATGGTTTTTTACCCTGTTTTGCCAATAGACCAGCAAGTTTACCGGCAGTAGTTGTTTTCCCTGCCCCTTGTAAACCTACTAGCATTATAATAGTAGGGGGTTTACTGGAAAAGACGATTTTTGTTTGAGTACCACCCATTAATTCTGTCATCTCTTCCTTTACTATTTTTATTACCTGTTGACCTGGTGTAAGGCTTTCCATTACTTCATAACCAATTGCTCGGTCTTTTATTTTGGATATAAAGTCTTTAACCACTTTATAATTAACATCTGCCTCCAATAGTGCAAGTCTTACTTCCCGCAAAGCTTCTTTTAAATCTTTTTCATTAATTTTTCCTTTACCCCTTAATTTTTTAAAGGTGTTTTGCAGTTTTTCCGCCAATCCTTCAAATGCCATAACAATCCTCCTAGTTAATGGTTTGATAGGTTATTAAGAATATCTTCTATATAATTCAATACAGTCATTAACTCATTATCAATTTTTTTATTGTTTTTATATTGAGAAATTATTAATTTTGCCTTTTTAATCTCTTCTCTTTCAATAAGATATCTTTCTACTAACTTTAATCTTTTTTCATAATTTGTAAGTAGATTTTCTACCCTTTTTAAGATATCATATACTGCCTGTCTAGTAATATTTAAGTTTTCAGATATTTCACCTAAGGATAGATCATCATTATAATATAGCTGAAATATCTTTTGTTGTTTTTCAGTAAGCAATTGTCCATAGAAATCAAATAACAAAGTTAGCTCAACAATTTTTAACATAGTAATCTCCTGTAAAGGTTATTTACTTTACAGTGATATTCTAAATTACTTTTGGTTCCTTGTCAATACAAAAAAATGTTTAGCTGTATTTTTTACCAGTATAAACTTAATATCATTGTTGTTATATTTAAGTGAAGATAATCTATACAGCTTTCCATAATACTATTTAATATTTAAAGGAAATATATTTGGAATAAGGGTTTTGGGTATTGCAACTTTTAATGTCAATAAAGGATTTACTATTTGGCTTATCCTTATATCACAAGTGGCACTTAATAACCTATACCCATCTTCAAAGTTTAAATTTAATTTTTCTGATATTATCTGGGTAGCATATAATATTCCTTTTCTTGATGCTTTTTCAAAATTCTTATCACTAGCAATAATTAAAAATTCTTTTTCTGTTTCCACAATAGGCATTTTTATTGTTCCTGTATCTACTTTAGAAATATTAACTTGGACTTTACCTCCTATTTCTATCCCCATACCACACAATTCTCCATCGCCCATAGCTCCATGAAGGTCCCCAATAGCTAATAATCCACCTTCAATAAATACAGGTAAATATACCTTACTTCCTTCCTTTATTTCCTTAGTGTCTATATTCCCCCCATGATCCCCAGGTTCTTCAGTAGAAATTTCTTTATCCATTGGAGCAACACCTATTACTCCTATCATAGGTCTTATAAAAAATCTAATATCCTTATTAAAATTAGCATATCCATCTTTTATAGGTATTATCTTTGTATGCTGATCTACTATCAAATCCCCTAGTGGTCCTAAACCGGGAAAGGTAAGCATTAATCCATTATTGTTCAATTGGATTTTAATTATTTCAATGGAAATCACATCTCCAGGAAATACCTCTTTAATAAAGATTGGTCCTGTGGCAGGATTCATTAAACTGCCGTCAATTTGACTTCTTAAAATGGTGTGGTCTTTAATTTGACTGCCATAACAATCCCGGGTTTCAATAATAAATGGCTGATTTAGCTCTATTTGAGCTTTTGGTGTATGTTTTTTGCTAAATGAAGTTATATAGTTGGTGCTTTTTATTATCTTCATAATTTTTCCCCTTCCTAAATATAATCCATGAATATTTCTGCTTATAAAACAAAAGCTAATAGGTATAATATAAATTTGTAAACTAAGATTATCATAATTATAAGCCATAAGACAAATAGATTGTATCTAAGAAAAATTCTTTATTTTTTTTAGACCATAAGGTCTTAAAGAATTAATGATATGGATAAATTCCATATTGTTTTTTTGCTAAATGGAAATTTTTTTAGCAATTGACTTGATAAAATTACCTTTAAATATTTTGAGAAATCTTAAATGTTTATCCCCCTAATTGATAAAAATAATAGTACATAATAGAAATTCGAAAGGTGATTTAATATGATAAAAAAACTTCTAGTCTCTTTATTGATTATATCCTTATTTTTATTAATTGGTTCCTTTTTAAATCTAGAATATTTATACACCCATTCTACTCCAATAATAAAAACAAGTTTAATTATATTTATTATTTGTATTTCTTTTCTCATTAAAAAAATAAACCAAAAACCTGAGCTAATGTTGGTTAACTCCTTAAGGCAAGAGGAAAAAAAAGAGGAAAATAACCAAAAAAAAGTTTATTTTAAAGATGTGGCGGGTTTAGATGAGGTAAAGGAAGACTTACAAGAGATAACAGACTTCTTAAAATTCCCAGAAAAGTATAGTAAAATGGGGGCTAAAATTCCCAAAGGAGTCATGTTTTATGGCCCCCCCGGAACTGGAAAAACTCTTATGGCCAGTGCAATATCTGGAGAGACAAATGCAAACTTTATGTATGCCTCTGGTTCAGAATTTGTAGAGAAATATGTGGGGGTAGGTGCTAGTAGAATCCGCTCTCTATTTGAAAAAGCTAAGAAACAAGCTCCCTGTGTTATTTTTATAGATGAAATGGATGCAATTGGAGTATCTAGAAGTTCAGATAATAATAGTGAAAGGGATCAAACCTTAAATCAATTATTAGTTGAATTAGATGGCTTTAATAGCTATGAAAATATTATTGTTATAGGGGCAACTAATAGAATAGAGCTTCTAGATGAAGCTTTGTTAAGGCCAGGACGTTTTGATAGACATATATATGTGGGCAATCCAAATGTACGTGCACGGGAAGATATTTTACGTGTTCATACAAGAAATAAGCCCTTAAGTAAAAGTGTAAATATTAAAGAAATTGCTAGAAAGACCCATGGAATGTCCGGGGCCCAATTGGCAAATATCGTTAATGAGGCTGCAATCTTTGCAGTTAGGGACAATCGTTCCACTATAGGTAATGAGGAATTTAATAAAGCCATTGAAAGGGTAGTGGCAGGCTTAAAAACCAAAAATGCGGTTATTAGTGAAAAGGAAAAGAGAATAGTTGCCTATCATGAGGCAGGCCATGCTTTAGTAGGTAGAATACTCAATAATGAATTAATTGAAAAAATATCTATAGTCCCCCATGGACAATCTTTAGGATTTGTCTTAAATTCCTCCTCTGAGGATAGATTTTTAATGACAAAGCAGGAGTTGCATCAAAAAATTCAAACTCTGTTGGCAGGTAGAGCTGCAGAAGAAATTATCTTTAATGAAATTTCCACTGGTGCCCAAAATGACTTAGTAAAGTCAACTGAAATTGCCCAACAAATGGTCTGTGAATATGGAATGAGTAGTTTAGGTAATAGAACCTTTAATGGTAAATTCCTATCAGGTTATGAAAGTTATATAAATAAGGAGGTAAATTTAATAATTGAAAATTCCTATAAAGATTCAAAGTCTATCCTGCTTAAAAATCTCAATTACTTAAAATTGATTGCTGAAAGGTTATTATCGGAGGAGACTATTTCAGGTAGGGAATTAGAAAAAATCCTAAAGGTAAGTTAACAAACCTTTAGGATTTACATACTCTATTAATATTTCTTTTCCTTTATTTCCTTTAATGCTCTATCAATAAAGTCATCAACGGCTATAGTACCTAAGTCCCCTTCTGATCTAGATCTTAATGATAATTGGTTAGATTCTACCTCTTTATCCCCTATGATTATCATATAGGGAATCTTTTGCATTTGAGCTTCCCGTATCTTGTAACCAATTTTTTCATTTCTATAGTCCACATCTACCCTAATAACTTTTTCTCTAAAACTATCATATATTTTTTTTGCATAATCATGATGTTTTTCTGCTAGTGGAAGGATTTTAACCTGTACTGGTGATATCCATAGTGGAAAGGCGCCAGCAAAATGCTCAGTTAAAATACCAATAAACCTTTCTATACTACCAAAAATAGTTCGATGGACCATTGCGGGCCTATGTTTTTCTCCATCAGCCCCCACATATGTTAAATCGAATTTTTCTGGCATTTGAAAGTCTAGTTGTATTGTTCCACATTGCCAGGTCCTTCCTATGCTGTCTTCTAAGTGAAAATCTATTTTAGGACCATAGAAGGCTCCATCACCCTCATTAATGCGATACTCTACCCCTTTTTCTTCTAGAGCTTCCCTTAGGGCCATAATGGCTTTATCCCAGTCCTCATCAGAACCCATAGAATTTTCAGGGCGGGTAGATAATTCAACATGGTATTTGAAACCAAATATATTATAGATTTTATCTGTTAATTCTATTATACCTATTATTTCTTCCTTTATTTGATCAGGAGTCATATATAGGTGAGCATCATCCTGGGTAAAATTTCGCACCCTCATAAGCCCATGTAATGCACCAGATAATTCATGTCTATGGACCAACCCTAATTCTCCCATCCTAAGGGGTAGATCTCTATAGGAATGCATCTTAGTTTTGTATACTAACATTCCTCCTGGGCAATTCATTGGTTTTACAGCATATTGGTCTCCATCTATTTCTGTAAAATACATATTTTCTTGATAGTGGTCCCAATGACCTGATCGTTGCCACAATTCCTTATTTAAAATTATTGGAGTCTTTATTTCTAAATATCCTGCTTTTTCATGTTCTTTTCTCCAAAAGTCTTCCAATGTATTTCTAATAATCATTCCATTAGGATGGAAAAATGGAAAACCTGGTCCTTCTTCCTGAATAGAAAATAGATCCAGTTCCCTGCCCAGCTTCCTATGGTCCCTTTTCTTTGCCTCTTCTAGACGATGGAGGTATTCATCTAATTGGCTTTTTTTCGGATAGGAAATCCCGTATATTCTTTGGAGCATCTTATTTTTTTCATTGCCCCTCCAATATGCTCCTGCAATACTTAGTAATTTAAAGGCCTTAACCCTTCCTGTGGTAGGAATATGGGGTCCGGCACAAAGGTCTGTAAATTCTCCCTGTTTATAAAAGGATAGACTTTCTTCATCAGGTAGGTCCCTTATCAGCTCCTCCTTATAAATTTCCCCATTTTTTTCTACCAATTCAAAAGCTTCCTCCCTGGGTAGGGTAAAGTTTTCAATTTCATAATTTTCTTTAATTATCTTT
Source organism: Eubacteriaceae bacterium (assembly GCA_012838085.1). GTDB lineage: Bacteria > Bacillota > Clostridia > Eubacteriales > Garciellaceae > DUPX01. Next base: position 5,877 of record DUPX01000043.1, on the reverse strand, counting down.
TTCATTTCTTTTTCTATGGCTTCTAAATCTTCAGGTGTAAAAGGTCTTTCCACATCGAAGTCATAATAAAAACCATTTTCTATAGCTGGTCCAATGGCTAATTTTACTTCGGGAAAAAGTCTGGTTACAGCTTGAGCCATAATATGGGTGGAAGTATGCCAAAATGCTAATTTTCCCCCATCATCATCAAAGGTTAAAAAGTTTAATTTTATATCCTCTTTAATAGGAGTCCTTATATCTACAACCTCTCCATTAACCTCCCCTGCTAATGCCACTCTGGCTAAACCAGGACTAATATCTTTAGCTATTTCAATAAGGGTGGTATTCACTGGATACTCCCTTATAGAACCATCTTTTAAAGTAACTTTTACCAATCCATTCATCCTTTCTTTTTACATTATTATTTACAAAAAACAAAAAATCTCCTCCCAGTCATGGGACGAGATAATACCCGCGGTTCCACCCAAGTTGATTTTCATCCTCTTGAAAGTACATAACGGCATTCACCGATTAAGCCTACTATTAATTCAGCCAATAGCTCAAAGGTGGTTTTCAATAAATCCAAAACTAGGAATATTTTCAGCTATTATATTCCCTCTCTATAGCCTGGTTTTTATCTACTCTTCCTTTTCATCACTTTTATATATTTAAATTTAAATAATTATAAAACTAAATTCATTTATTTGTCAAGTTAATATTTTATAAAGCCTTATAAAACTAAAACTATAATACTTTGGAATATGCCTATAAAAAATCCTATTACACCACCTAAATACTCTATTTGTTTTAATTCCCTTTTAGTAATATTTATTATTAGATTTTCTAATTTAATTAGGTCAAATTTATTTATCTTTTCTTCCACTATATCTCCAATTTTAATAGTATTAGTTGTTTTAATTATTAAATCTTCTATGATTTCATTAAGAGTAGGTTCTATTTCCTTAGATATGTTTTCTTCAATATATACTATTATTAAATTTTTTATAGAATGGGGCAAAAAGCCAGGTATTTTTTGAAAGAAAACCTTCTGTATTTTAAGTTTTACAAGATCTATAATATGGTTTTTATCTAGATTATTCGCCATATTCTTTATTATATCTTCTATAGAAACTAGCTCCTTTTCCACAGTTTCTCCAATACTTTTTGCTATTTCCACTTTTCTTTTTGGTATTAAACCTTGAATATTAAGACCTATTATTGGGATATGAATTTTATTAATTGGTCTAAAAATTAGCCTAATAGCTAGTACATTTGTAACCCAGCCAATTAAGGCCCCAATAATAGGTAGTATAATAATTCTAACCCCCATAGTCACTCCCCCATTGTCCCTTTCTGTTAGATAATCATTTTTTAGTATAGCATATGAAAAGTCTATTAAAAAGAAATATTTAATAAAGGGGTTTTTTCTCATCTATCCATATATTTAGAGTAAGCTGTCTATTAAGGTAAAGAGCCAGAAACTAGTTCTGGCTCTTATCTCTTTGTTTTGTATTCTCTCTGCAAATATCACATCCCTCACATATAATAGCACGATTATTAAATACCTTTTGTATGGTATCTATAATTTCTTTATTTTTAATTTTTTCCATAAGATGAATATATATTCTTGTAGGGGCAATTGTTATAAGGGAGCTTATTAGCAAATCTCCATATTTAATTTCTCCATCTAAAAACTCAGTAGCCAATTCTTCTAAATATTCATTTTCAATAGGGCTATAGTTTTCGTTCAACAAAGTATAGTTGTTTTGGCCAACTAATATGTGGATAGTTTCAATCTTAGGTTCTTGAATATCTACAAAATATTGTAGCAGACGAATAAATTCATTATATTCTTTTTCCATAATATAATCCTCTACACCTGTAGCTACCGCATCCTTTAAATCATCCATATAGTATTTTAATCTAAATCTTATAAAACCATCTATAATAAGTTTTTTATTGGTTTCTAGATATTTTACTATTTCTTCAATTATTCTAACCTTCTTGCTAATTTTATATATATTAGTTGATGTATAAAGTCCGTCTCTATAATTTAATACATTTAATGATAAATCCAAAATCTTTTCTCTTTCTTTGGGATTAAAATAGTTATATTGTTTTTGTATGATTTTTTCTAGAAGTTTTTTTTCTTTATTATTAATTATATAGTCTGCAATAACATTTGCTATATAATAGTGAAATATGTTGATAGCTTTTGTAGGATTTTTTTTAACTGTTTTGTTCTCATTTAATTGGCAATTTAAAAAAAAGGTGGGGTCTGGGATATCTATACTTAAACTAATATTTAGTCCTTCTTCTTCTAATAACTTTAATTCCTTTTTCATTTTTTTGTGGATTAAATCTATTTCCGAATCTCCAATAGTAAGGATTTCCAAAGTATTCACTTCCTTTCATATTAGTAGTATATGTTAGCCAATTCTCTTTATTCGGTGAAGAAATTTCATAAATATGTAATGTTTTCATGTAATAATTTGAGTTTTTATATAAAATTCTTTTTATATTATATGCACCATTGCATGTATAGTTTCTATTAACATTATTTTTGAATTGACTTGTGATTATGTTATAGTAATAAATAAAGATTTTTTAAAAATATAGATAAGGAGAATACTATGGGTAATATTGCAGCCTTTTTTGATGTGGATGGAACTTTATATAGGGATTCACTAATGATAGAACATTTTAAAAAGCTAATAAAATATGAAGTATTAGATCCAATAATTTGGCATGGGAAGGCAAAGGAGACTTTTGAAAACTGGGATAAAAGACATGGGGATTATGAGGATTACTTAATGGAGGTAGCTAGGATTTATATTAATTCTATGAAGGGTTTAAATAAGGATTATATAGACTTTATAACCAGTCAGGTAATTAAATTAAAGGGAGAGCGGGTCTATAGGTATACTAGGGATAGAATCTTATGGCATCATAAACAAAATCATTTAGTATTTTTCATATCTGGGGCTCCTAATTTTTTATTATCAAAGATGGCGGAAAAATATAATGTGAAATATTTCAAGGGTACAGAATACTTCTTAGATGAGAATAATAACTTTACAGGGGAAATTGATAAGATGTGGGATTCAGCCAGTAAAAACCAAGCCATACAAAATTTTATGGTAGAATATGATATTGATATGGAAAGAAGTTTTGCCTATGGGGATACCCATGGTGATTTAGATATGCTTAAGATAGTAGGCCATCCTGTTGCCATTAATCCTGTTGGAAAATTAGTAAATCATATAAAAAAAGATGAGGAACTTAAAAGAAAAATTACTTTAATTGTCGAAAGAAAGGATGTTATATACCAAATACCTACTGATGCTCCAATATTATAAAGGCAATTATTAAAAGATATTCCATATTTTTAGCTTTTCACTTGAATATAAATTTTCCACTAAATATTTTAGTGCAGATAGTTCTGCTCTAGCTAATACCTCATTTTTCATGGAGATATATTCCTCAGCCCTTAACATAGATACCCGAATATTGTCTAATTTATTATGATTTATAAATGCACTCCAAAATCCTGACATGTCTTCCCAACCCTTTTTAACTTCTTCTATTTCTACTTTGATTCCTTCCCAATCTTTTGCATGGATTTTCTCAAACATGCCCTCAATTTTCAAAACAATTTGACTAAGTTTACCCTCCAGCATATTTAAGTAAAAAATACCAGCAACAATAAGTATTATTATTAGAATCAGAGAAAGCCAGAAAACACGCATTTATTTTTTATCTCCCTTCTTATTTACCCTGAATATGTAAATTCTTCTTGCTGTCTATATAAGCAATGAAAATATCATCATCATTATTGTAACCTTGAACCTTTAATTGGCCATCTAACCATTTATCATCACATTTTGCTAATTCCATATTCTTTCTATTTCGCTTGCCATCAATAATTAGATTAATCGGAATGGCTACAGGTTCAGGTTTTATATTCATATCCTTTCCTGTTACAGGCTGGTATTCTGCTTTAGGCATAATACTTAATTGTCCATCTGGTTCTATTAGAATATATTCCAATTCATGAAGATTAAAATAACCGTCTATTCTTATATGTTCTAAAAGGTCATTAATGTTAATTCTTTGTTTTTTAAATTCCTTATACACCAACTTGCCCTTATCCATAATGACGGAGGGCTTTCCATCTATTATTCCCCTTATCTTTTCACTTTTTAGCATTATAAAGGATAATAGGGTTTCTAAAAATAATAGTGTTAGCATTGGAATAATTCCATTAAACAGTGATATAGATGGGTCTTCTATTGGATTGGATGCAAATTCTGCAATCATAATGGTTATTACTAATTCAAATGGTTGTAATTCACCGATTTGTCTTTTACCCATTAATCTAATAACAAGCAAAACCAAGCCGTATAATATTATTGCCCTAGAAAATACAACTAACATTTAATTCTTCTCTCCTTTTTATAGAGAAATTTCAAGGATAATTTTCAAAAATACCATATTTAATATGAAATCACCAATATGCTACTACCTTATATTTTCCACACTAACTTTTATTTATACTAAGATATTTTTATCCTTTGTAATAATGTTTCTCTATTAAACATAAACTTAATTAATTAACAAAAAGAGGAGGAAGTAATTTGGAAAACAACAGTAAAATAGTATTACAACAAATAAGTCCCCATATCTTACATATCAAATGGAAATTGGATAATAGTTTAAAAGAGATTTTTTCTGAAAAGTTTGGTGAATGGTGGTGGAAAAAATCTAAACCCATGTTGAAAATCTGTATAAATGATTTTAATATTATTGGAGAGCAAGATGCCTTTTACCTTAATTTAAAGGAAGAAGATCGGGAAAGTGTAATCTATGTTTCTTCCCTTAATAAAACCTACTGTGCCCAATATGGAAGATGTTTAGGAAAATTCATTTTTCTTCCTATAATAAACTCTAATAGAATTAATCTATTAATTGAAGATAAATGTACTATTATAAAACTACCTGTTAAATTAGTATAAAAAAAGTTGGACCTTTTTATAAGTCCAACTCCCATTTTTATATTGGAAACCAACCCATTACTTTATAGCTTTCAGGTATTTTATATTCTTCACTATCTATATCTCCAATATTTAATGTCCACTTTCCTGATATCCCCTGACTGTGCATCATTTTTTCAATATATAACATCATAATTCCACATTCTAAGTCATGATCTTCAAGTACTTTATCTTCTTTTTCTTGATGCATTGTCAATATTAATCTATAATCGTCAATAATAAATTTCCAAGGCTGGATATTCCCCCAGGAAGGGGCATAACGGACATAGTAAAATACATCTTGTAAACCCCTTTGACTTAGTTCTCCAAGACTCATTAATTCACCCCAAGACTTTTTATATACAAATTCTTCTATGGATTTTCTCCCTGTTAAGGGGATCTCTATACCAAAGATATTTGTCTTAGGATAGCCTAAGGCAACAATAGCAGCTATTTCACCCTCTATATCTATTTTTAATGCACTTTTTAAATCCACCCGTTTTTCTTCTAATATGTCTATCCAACAGGTTCCTATCTCCATCTCCATAGCTTTTACCATTACTTGTTCCATCATATATCCCGCATTTATCTTATAATTATTCTTCTTTTCTGACATTAATAATAAATAATGGGGTCCTTCTATTGGCATTCCATAGTAGCCTGCATATCCAACCATCTTTTCATATGCCTTGTTGCCATCTTTTACAAAGTAAAATGTTGTAGAAATATCTCCTTCAATAGATTTCACACTATCAGCAAATTCCATCAATGCATCAATATCCTTGTTTTCAAGGTTTCCTTCTTTAAATTCCCTTACTGACTTTCTCTGTTTGATAATCTTATGAAATTGCATACTTATCCCCCT
>DUPX01000042.1 GCA_012838085.1 Eubacteriaceae bacterium | reverse complement strand
TTAAAGATTAATGGATGAACTTTATGGAAAAAAACGTGCCAACGAAATCTTGACACATACACAAAAACCTTTCTATTTAAAAACTGGATAAAATATACTATAATAAAATATAGCAGAAGAAATAATAAAAAGGGGGCGTACTAATGGATAAGAATACAGATTTTGTAATGGAAAAGCGGATTGAAAAGACAATAAAAAATCTAGAAAAAAATAATATGAATGGTTATTTCGTGGAGGATGAACAAGAAGCACTAGGAAAGATTACTGAATTATTAGAAAAGGGCGATGTAGTATCAGTAGGGGGTTCCATGACCTTATTTGAAATAGGCGCCATAGAATTATTGAGAAATGGTAATTATAATTTCTTAGATCGCTATGCTCCAGGATTAACTCCCCAGGAAATCAAGGAAGTTTTTAGAAAAGGATTTTTAGGGGATGCCTATCTAACCAGTACAAATGCCCTAACTGTAGAAGGAGAATTATATAGTGTAGATGGTAATGGGAATAGAGTAGCTGCTATGATCTACGGTCCAGATAAGGTAATAGTTATAGTGGGCAAAAATAAAATAGTGGATGATGTGGAAGAGGCTATTAGAAGGACTAAAGCCATAGCATCACCAGCTAATAATAAAAGACTAAATTTGGCCAATCCCTGTGTTAAATCCGGTTTTTGCTCAGATTGTACCAGCCCAACCAGGATTTGCAATAATTATATATTGATTAAAAGACAATCAAAAGCAGATAGGATACATGTTATTATAATAAATAAAGATTTAGGATATTAAAAATAAAGAACAAAAAAGTCAATTGGTAGAGGGGGAACTCTACCAATTGTAGTTTTCTTAATAAGGGGATTAAGAAACAAGACTAATGCTACTTGTTATTATTTTAACATACCTACCATTAGAAAGCAAGTAATAAATTAAAATCCTTATTTTTGCAGAATAAATGAATTTATTAAAGTAAAAAAGTATATGAGCCAATATTAATTAGTAATTATAATCACGGAATTTATCCTATTAAAATGGTAGGATATGTCTTACAAGTCAATCAACTACAATCAATAATATAGGAGGGATTATTAATGAGTATGTTTTGTTTTCAATGTCAAGAGGCATCAAAGGGTACAGGCTGTACCATAAAGGGAATTTGTGGAAAACCAGAGGATGTGGCAAATCTACAAGACTTATTAATCTATGTTATGAAGGGTATTTCTCTTTATGCTATAGAAGCTAGGAAGATTGGGATAGTAAATAAAAAAGCAGATAAATTTATTATGAATGGACTTTTTGCTACTATCACCAATGCCAACTTTAATAAAAATGAATTTGTAGCAAGAATAAAGAAGGGCTTGGCCCTTAGAGAAGAGTTAAAAGACCAATTAGTTAAGGCAGGGGGAGATGTTGAGGCTATTAATCATGATGCAGCCATTTGGACCGGTGAAAGCTTAGAAGAATTTGAAGCCAAGGCTCCCCATATAGGAGTATTATCTACACAAAACCAGGATATTAGATCCTTAAGGGAATTAATAATTTATGGATTAAAGGGAATGGCAGCCTATGCTGCCCATGCAGAAATATTAGGTTATGAAAAGGATGAAATATTTGCCTTTATGGAAAAAGCTCTGGCAGCTACCCTAGAGGATAGTTTATCAGTAGATGATTTGGTAGCTCTTACTTTAGAAACAGGCAAGGTGGGGGTAGATGTGATGGCATTATTGGATGAGGCCAATACCACCACCTATGGCAATCCAGAAATCACTAATGTGGATATAGGGGTGAGGAATAATCCAGCTATACTAATAAGTGGACATGACCTTAAAGATATGGAAGAATTATTAGAACAGACCCAGGGAACAGGAGTAGATGTCTATACACATGGGGAGATGTTACCTGCCAACTACTATCCTGCATTTAAGAAATATGACCATTTTGTAGGCAACTATGGAAATGCCTGGTGGAAACAGGATAAAGAATTCGCCTCCTTTAATGGACCAATTCTTATGACCACTAATTGCCTTGTACCTCCAAAAAAAGAATATAAGGATAGAGTGTATACCACAGGAAATGTAGGATTTGAAGGCTTAACCCATATTGAAGAGGGTAAGGATGGCAAAAAGGATTTCTCACAAATCATCCAACATGCAAAGAATTGTCCTCCTCCAACAGAAATAGAAAGAGGGGAGATTGTAGGAGGCTTTGCCCATCATACAGTCTTAAGTTTGGCAGATAAGGTAGTGGAAGGGGTTAAATCCGGGGCAATAAAAAGGTTCTTTGTGATGGCAGGTTGTGACGGAAGAATGAAATCCCGAGAGTACTATACAGAGTTTGCCCAGGCACTACCTAAGGATACCATAATACTTACTGCTGGTTGTGCAAAATACAGATATAATAAACTAGATTTAGGAGATATAGGAGGAATACCTAGGGTACTAGATGCTGGCCAATGTAATGATTCATACTCACTGGCAGTGATAGCACTAAAATTAAAGGAAGTATTTGAACTAAATGATATAAATGAATTGCCCATATCCTATAATATTGCCTGGTATGAGCAAAAGGCAGTTATAGTATTATTGGCGCTATTATATTTGGGAGTAAAAAACATTCACCTAGGGCCTACTCTACCAGCATTTTTATCACCAAATGTAGCCAATGTATTGGTAGACAATTTTGGAATATCACCAATGGGTACAGTGAAAGAAGACTTAGAAATCTTCCTAGGATAAAGATATTATAATATAGGGAAATGTGCTCCTACCTTTAGACTGTGAAATAATTTGTGTATAATAATCCTCCAAGTTAAGGTAAAATAAAATTACTTAACAAGGAGGATTTTATAATGGGTAGAAAAAGGCCAGAAAGTAAAAACCAAATATTATTGGATCTAAATAGAAGTTTATCAACTAGAAATTGCACAGGACATACAAAGAGGTTAAAAGCAGAGGGATATATA
>DUPX01000041.1 GCA_012838085.1 Eubacteriaceae bacterium | reverse complement strand
CTAAGGATAGATTGGGTACTTAGTATTGAAGAAAAAACACCCCAAACAAATATAATAGAAGATAAAATAAAAAGTTTATCTCTAAATGTTTTTTTAAAGGTCCTTATATCCACTCTATCCATTAATACTATTATAATTATTAATAGTATAGGAACAAAATATATTCTACCCCATCTAAAGCCTATATTGTCAGTAGGGTGGGAGCCAGCAATAAGTAATAATACTCCTAATATAGAATAAAGCATATTAATATTTCTAAAGATTAAGTGTATATAGAGGACCAAAATTGTTATTGATATAAAATAGTTCTTGATCCATATTCCTGTGATAAATATAGATGTAAAAATTAGAAAAAGTAGAATATTGTAAAGTTTTTTTTCGCTAAAATGTGTTTTTAACCCCATTATTATTAATGCCTCCGCTCTGTCAGTCTATTATAATTCAAAGCTAGATTTGTCTGGAAATATATTATTAAAACTATCTATTATAGATTTTTTTAATCCCTCAAAATCATCTATAACTTCACTATCATTAATACATATTAGTTTATATTTTTGATTCTTTATGGCCTGTATTGCCTGATCTGATTTTTCACCTAAGTTAAAATATTCTCCTATTTTGCCTATTGGTTTAAAATTTCCTGATGCTAGCTGCCAATATTTAAAAAGATACTGCATTAGATCTCTTTTATCTCGAAATTTATTGGTACAGGTAAAAGAAAGCTTTTCTTCTTCCCTGTCCCATACCTCTTCGAATGTGGTTTTAAGATAAGCATTTGCCAGGTGGGTAGTTTGAAAACCAGTAAAGTAATTCCAAGGTGTTAATAGCAATGTTTTTATTAAATATTTTCCGTTTATTGGGTTTATCCATTTAAAAAAATTACTTTTTATTGATTTACTTTTATTAAAATATTTATTTATTATATATATTCCATTTGATACTGCACTACCGTGGATATCATCCTTTTTTATTGCTATATCCAGTGCTGCTATATCTCTAGGATAGCCATCTATGAAAAAGTCTCTTTCTTTTACAGGTCTTGTAATAAAGATATCATCATTAAAATATACAAATTGTTCTGCTAAATCCTTTATTCTATGGATATTTATTTCTATTACATGGGAACTAAATGTTGGTAGATACTCATTGGGTATATAGTCCTCATGTTTAACAATATTTAACTTAGGGTGATGGACATTTAACCATGAAGGTAAGTGCCCCCAAGTAATAAAGTGTATTTTATTTACCCAAGGGGCAAATTTCTCCACTCCTCTAAACCAATACTGGAGATTTTCAAAATCTCTATATCTAATATTTCTATCATCACTCATATCTTCAGGTGCATATTTAAGCCTTTCCCTTTGCCAATCCTCATCTTTAGAATCTACCCATGGTATTACAAAATCAATCTTATTATTCATCATATCAATTCCTTAGTGTTTTTTATCTTTGAATTTGGTTATTATACTCTACTATGTTTAAGTCTTCCTTTATTTTAGTAGTTGATATTTCTGGGGTTCTAGGTAGATATACTACTTGGCAATAGTCCTTTAAATAGTCAAATTTTCCTTTCCAATCATCACCCATAACAAAGGTGTCTATCTTAAATTCTTTTATATCATCTATCTTTTGTTCCCAACTATCTTCTCTAATTACCAAGTCTACATATCTGATAGATTCTACTAATTGTTTTCTCTCTTCAAAGGAAAAATAACATTTCTTACCCTTGATTTCATTAAATTCATTAGTAGAAATAGCAACAATTAGATAATCCCCTAAGCTTTTTGCTCTTTTTAATAGATTTATATGACCATAGTGCAAAAGGTCATAAGTTCCATATGTTATTACTTTTTTCATTCATTTCCTCCTGATTAATTATTAAACTCATTAAACCCCGGAATGATGACACTACCCTATTCCTACAAAATCATAAAGTCAAACCCAAGATATTTCGACTGTGCTCAACATGACCAAGTAGGGTACCTACCATATTCAGCATTACATCTTATCTGAGTCATTTATAAAATAAATACCCCTATAGTTTTTATAGCTATTTTCTAAGTCTATATATACAGCCCCATGTTTAGGCTCCCGCTCTTCCTCTGGTGGTAATTCCATATAGTCTCCAAATGCCATCTTTAAATATCCATCATAACCTATAGGTATGGGCATTTGATGGCCTTCGAATTCTCTGTAAATAATATCATCGAAATACTCTTTTGGATATCGAATTTTAATAAATCTAAAATATGAACATAGGTCGGTAACATATTTTGTATCTTTATTAATTGGATATTTTGTCATTTGACCTTCTGCATACTTCCATATCTTGTATCTTGTATCTTTGTTCTTAATAATCCTTAAAATTATTTCCCCTATTTTCCCTATATACTTAAAGTGTGTAGAGCTTGTTGCTTCCCTGTTAAATAAATGAAATACAAAGGCCCATCCTATCTGTATAAGTCTTTTTATCTTTGATTCTGGGCAGCCATCATAGGGTATTATATCTATCCTTACTCCATGGTTTACATCTAAGCCTGCCTGATAGTCCCTTATGAAGGTAGTATTATTATCCCTTATTGTAGTCATAGGGTGCTTATAATTTATATCCTTATTGGATCTACAACAAGAATACTTTTGGGTATCTGCATATTTATTCCATAGCTCTTCTAATCTTTCATAATCATTCCTAGGCATGAACATATCTATATCATCATCCCAAGGGATAAAACCCTTATGTCTAATTGCTCCTATACAGGATCCCCCGCATAGGAAAAACTTTAGTTTATGTTCATCACAAAAATCTTTAAAATATAATAATATTTCTAAGGCTTTTAACTGCAGATCCCTTAGCCTTATACTGTGATTACCTTCGAAAAATAATTCTTTGTCATTCATTCTTATATTATTTCCTTTCAATCTGTACAATAATATATTCCTTTGTACTTTTTATAGCTTTCTTTTAGGTTGATATACACTACTTTGTGTTTTGCCACCTGGTCTTCTTTTGGGGGATACTCCATGTAGTTGCCAAAGCCCATTCTTAAATAGGTATCGTAGCCAGCAGGTACTGGCATTTGATAGCCTTCAAATTCCTTATCAATAGTGGTTTCAAAAACTTCCTTTGGATATTTTAATTTCATAAATTTAAAACCTGATATCAATTGGGCTATATATTCACAATCTTTAATGTTGTATTTTTTCATTTGTTTTTCAGAATGGGTCCATAGCTTGTACCTTATCTTTGGTGAAGGGATTATTGCTAGTATTATTTTGGACATCCACCTAGCCAATTTCCCTTGATTATCAGGTAATCTTTGAGCATTAAATAGTGAAAATATCATTGCATGGATTACCTGGCTTATCCTTTGTAGCTTTGAATCCGGATAGCCATCTAGGGGTAAAACATCTATTCCAACTCCGTGAACTATATCTTCATCTTTACTATGGCTATTGATAAAAGTGGTTTCATTATCTTTTATAGCTATAACTATTTGATGATAATTATTTTCCCATGTAGTTCTACAGATGGAATATTTCTTCGTATCAGCATACTTTTCCCATAGTTCTTCTAATCTTTCATAATCATCCCTTAGCATAAATACATCTATATCATCATCCCAAGGAATAAAACCCTTATGTCTGATTGCTCCTATACAAGTTCCGCCACACAGTGAGAAGTTTAAGCCATGGGTTTTACAAAAATCTCTAAAATAAACTAATATCTCTAAGGATTTTAATTGAAGTGCCCTTAGTTGCTCTGGCGATGAATTTTGTAAGTCAAATATTTCATGTGTATTATTTTTCAAAGTGATCCTCCTTAAAAATTCACTACAGCGAGCTGACAGGGTGGTCAGCCTTTATAAATAATCTTCGGAACGGTGAGGGCACCGATTCCTACAAAACCTTCAAAGCGGTG
>DUPX01000040.1 GCA_012838085.1 Eubacteriaceae bacterium | reverse complement strand
TATCACCTATATACATACTCAGGAAGGCTTTAGTTACCTAACTAGCATTATGGATTTATTCTCACGTAAAATAATAGCCTGGAGATTATCCCAGACACTAGAAGCCAAATGGGTTGTAGAATGTGTCTAGGAAGGGAAGAAATAGAGATTATGACAAGTACCCAAATCAAAACTAAAGAAATGGAACAATTAGATTTGCTATTTTGGGAAGAATAATTCAAGAATGTTGAAACATATAATAAGAAAAATACATAAGGAATGTTTATCAGGAAGGGAGAATCTTATGGAAAATAAAATAAGGATTGGAATAGTAGGATATGGAAATCTAGGGAAAGGTGTTGAAATGGCTATATCTCAAAATCCAGATATTGAACTTGTGGCAATTTTTACAAGAAGAGATCCAGATAGTATTAGTTGTAGTTCAACATTAATATCTTTAGATAATCTTTCAGAATATAAGGATAGAATAGATGTAATGATATTATGCTGTGGCTCTGCCACTGACCTTCCTACAATGGGACCAGAGTTGGCAGCAGAATTTAATACTGTAGATAGTTTTGACACCCATGCAAAAATACCTGAATACTTTGAGAAGGTAAATGCTGCAGCTAAAAAATCAGGAAATTTAAGTTTAATATCTACAGGTTGGGATCCGGGATTATTCTCTCTAAATAGGCTATTAGGGGAAACAGTACTACCTGTAGGGAAGGAATATACCTTTTGGGGAAAAGGGGTAAGCCAAGGTCATTCAGATGCGGTAAGAAGAATATCAGGGGTAATAAATTGTATCCAATATACCATTCCTATTGAAGAATCAATAAATAGGATACGGGAAGGGGAAGTTCCTAGTCTAAAAACGGGAGAAAAACATATAAGGGTATGTTATGTTGTGCCAGAAGAAGATGCAGACCTAATAGGTATTGAAAGAGAGATAAAGACTATGCCTAATTATTTTGAAGATTATGATACTACAGTACATTTCATTACTGAAGAAGAACTAAAAGCAAATCATTCAGGAATGCCCCATGGAGGAGTGGTTATTAGGGCAGGGAAAACAGGGGGAGGATATAATCAAAGGATGGAATTTAGTCTTACTCTGGAGAACAATCCAGAATTTACTTCTAGTGTTCTATTGGCCTATGCTAGGGCAGTTTATAAGCTATCAAAAGAAGGACAGACCGGAGCAAGAACATTATTTGATATTCCCTTAGGATATCTATCCCCAAAACCAGCTGAACAGCTTCGAAAGGAATTACTATAAAGGTATATAAAGAACATTAAAAGATGTGTATTAGATTCTTCGTGGGTATGCTTTACTCAAAACAGTGAGGGCACCCATTCCTATAATCTAGATGCGAGATAAATTAGTCACTGTTTATTTAGGAGGAGTGGATATGTTTTTTATATTTGGAATATCTAATAAAGAAAAGGAATTAGACTTTAGACAGGTTACTGAATGCCCCAGTTGTGGGGTATACGGGAGCTTAGAGGCTTTTATGGTTTATAATTATTTTAGCTTGTTTTTTATTCCCATATTTCGGTGGAGTAAAAGATATTTTATTAAAAGTACCTGTTGCGGCAGTATTTATACAATTGAAAAAGACTTGGGAAGAGCAATAGAGCGAGGGGATAAGCCTCATATAAGCCCCTCAGACCTTACTCCTTTAGCAAGCAATTATAATAGGGGAAGAAGTTGTAATAATTGTGGGTACCCCTTGGATCCGGGCTTTGAATATTGTCCCAAGTGTGGTATCAGGCAAAACTAACTGTAAACAAAGGAAGATTATATGAAATATATTTATCCAGGAGAATTTGTAGAGGGCATATTTGTAGAAAGACCTAATAGGTTTTTAGCTAGAGTGGATATAGGTGGGAAAATAGAAGAGGTCCATGTGAAAAATACTGGAAGGATGGGGGAAATTGTAACTCCAGGGAAAAAGGTATATCTTTTAAAATCCCAAAATCCTAATAGAAAGACAAAATATGATTTAATTACCATAGAACATGGAGGAAGTTTTGTAAATATTGATTCTCAAATCCCTAATAAGGTGGTAGAAATGGGTTTTTTAGGAGGAAGGATTAGGGGTTGGGAGAGGGTAGACAGTATAAAGAGGGAAGTAACTATAGGTAGTTCTAGGCTGGATATGATGGTAGAGCAAAATGACCAAAAACTTTTTGTGGAGGTAAAGGGAGTGGACTATATAAAGGAAAAGGGTAAGTCTAGCTTTCCCGGAGCCCCTACTGAAAGGGGAAGAAAACACCTGCTGGAGTTAGAGCGATTAGTAAAGGAAGGCCATGATGCTATGGTGGTATTTTTAGCAGTTAGGGAGGAAGCAATAGATTTTAGGGCAAACTTTGAAATAGATCCAAAGTTTTCAGAGATTTTCTACAGGGTATTAGACTCTGGAGTAGAAGCTAGGGCTTACAAGGCTAAAATGGGCTATAACTACATTGAATTCGGTAATGAAATACCTATAGTATCTAAAGAAACTGCTTTGAAGGATTTTAGTCTAGTATAAAAATATTTCAGATAGGTAAAACCTATCTGAAATAAAGAGACTATTCCTTTGATATTATATTTACTGGTATTTGCAACTCATGTAATCTTGAACCATCTTTCATACTTTCCTCATAGAGAATCACCATTGCCTGCCCATCGACCTTTTCATCAAGTTTTATAGTGATTTCAAATTCTCCCCATTCGGGGGCACCTTCTGAAGCTGTGGTATAGCCTTTATCATAAACATAGTGTCCATCTTCAAATTCATATTGGACTGTTGCCTCAAAAACTCGTGCTAATCCTTTTACTACAATTGTGTCTCCTTCAATATCTGCATTAGGTGCTGGTTGATAAACTTTAAAGGCCTGGTTCTCTAATACAACCTCTTTTTCTTTTTCTCCACCATTTTCTTGATTTCCCTGTTGTTCTTGTTCCTCTGGTTCTTTACTTGGTTCTTCTGAATTTTCTATTGGTGGGTTTTCACTTTCTTTATCTTGGGTTGTATCCCCATTACAAGCTGAAGCTGACAAGGCAATAATTAAAATTAATAGAAGTATAAAAACCCTTTTCATTATGTTTGCCTCCTAAAATAGCAAAAATTTTTAGTTTTTTATTCAGGTGCAACTAAATATATCTTGTCTATTTATTATATGCTTTCCTATATAAAATACACTATAATAATTTATTTATATTTACCCACTTTTTGCTATTTAAGTCACATTTTCATCTAAAAAACCTATGGTCTTATCTAATAATTCTATGGTATTTTTACTATTTATATCTTTATCAAAATCATGCTCTTCAGTATTAAAACTATGGAGTATACTGTTTTTTAATGCTATAGATAGTTTTTTACTTTCTTCAAAGGGTACATCCCTATCTCCTAAGCTATGGGCTAGAAATACTGGTGGGTAGTTCTTTAGATTTTTATTTTTTAAGCTATACTCATTTAATAGATCTTCTTTGGAACCGTCAAATATATAGTCTATCCAATTACCCCTTTGTCTTACATAAAGATAGAGTAAAAATCTTGGATAAACTGAGTAGTTATATATTTTTTTATCTTGTATTAGACTTTCTGCCATATCCTTTTCTATTTTCTGATATTGAAGATAATGTTTGTTAGGCTGTTTATACCAGTCTAGGGCTAATAGTCCATATCCATAGTAGGATATTATTCCCTTAGGTTTTATATCTAACCCTCTTAGTGGAGCCAATAAAGTTAGGTAGGCTCCTGCAGAACGGCCCCAAAGAAAATAGGGTAGTTCTGTCTTTTTTGCATATATATTTATTAGTTGTATCACTATATCTACTATTTCCGGAAGCTTTGTTTCAGGAGCTAGAGGATAATCAAAGGAATAGATATTGTATCCTTCCCCAGTAATTTTGTCTATATGGTATTGGGGCAAGTCCTCTTTAGTACCAAATATAAGAGCCCCACCATGAAAATAAAATATATTACCCTTAGCAGTTTTTTTACTTCTATATATTTTAGGCTGTAGCTGATCTTGTATTGGATATTTTTCCATTATATAGTCCCTCCAGTTGTAAACAATAATTTATGAAAAAATAAAAACAGGGCTGTAGGGGAGTGTCCCCTGCCCATGTATGAAATGTGCTTAGGCTAAAAGCCGTTGAAGGCACCCTTTTATAATAACATAAATATGAGTTTATTTTTAAGGATTTTTTATCTATAAAGAAGCTTAATAATCTAACTTTATTTGTGTAGATTACACAATAAAATAGAATATAGCGAATTATGAATATAATAATTGATTTACTCTACTATTTTCCATTAGAATATAGAACAAGAACTAATATTTTTTAAGAAAGGAATTAATTTATGGATTTTTTTCTAACCTTCCAAAAGGTGTCTGTGCTATTTTTGTTGATTGTGGTGGGATATATAGTTGGAAAAACCAATATAATTTCTAAAAATGGACAAAGGGAGCTTTCTAATCTAGTCTTAAGGATAACTATGCCTGCAACAATAATACTTGCCTTGCAATTAGAATATACTAAGGAGAGATTTGATATATCCTTAAAAATTATGTTTACAATAGCCCTTGCCTATATTGGAATGATTGGACTATCAAAACTCCTATCCAGATTGTACAGAGTTAGCCCTAATCAAAGGGATATAATTGAGGTGGCCTCTATATTACCCAATAATTCTTTTATGGGCTATCCAGTAGTTTTATCTATTTTAGGGCGGGAGGCTCTATTTTTTGCAGTGCTAGGGGCAGGGTTGGTCTTTGAAGTGGTTTCCTGGACTTATGGAAATCTTACTGTAAGTAGAAGCTCTACAGCCAGCGAGAAAAGTATTTTAAGAAATATTCTCCTTAGTCCGGGCATACTATCTATAGCTATTGGTTTTACTCTATTTATCCTTTCCATTAGGATACCGGAGCCCTTATATACTACTATGGACCTTCTTAGTGGTGCTACTTCACCATTAGCCATGATAGTGGTTGGGATATTATTATCTAGATCGGATTTAAAAAGCTGTATATTAAATGGCAAATTATATACTATAGCAATCACCAAGCTATTGGTGTTTCCCCTTACTTTATTCTTTATTTTAAATATTTTAGGTTTTAGTGGCATGGGTTTAATAATTCCTGTGGTTATTCTTTCAATGCCTACAGCTGCCTATGTGGCAATATTTTCTGCCAATAGTGGAAATGATACTGACCTCGCTTCCCAAATTGTATTTATTGCCTCTTTATTATCATTAGCAACAATTCCCTTAATGTTGTATTTAGTGTCTTAATTTTTAAGAATAATGTTTTTACAATAGAATAGTTTAATAGTAAAGGTTATCAAGTGAGGGGCGTAGAAATGAAAATATATAAGAACATTTTAAAGGTGATTCTTTTATTTATCATAATCCTTTCTTTAGCAAACTTTTACTATAAAATTTATTTTAAGGTAGTTACAACCTTTAATTATCCAAATTTTAATAAGGTTATAATTATAGACCCTGGACATGGTGGTGTGGATCCCGGGAAGGTAGGTAGCCAAGGAGAATTGGAAAAGGATTTGAATCTTAAAATAGCCCAAAAACTTGCCTATTATATAGAGGAAAGCGGGGGTGTGGCCATTCTTACTAGAAATGAAGATAAGGGTCTATATACTGAAGAGTCTAAGAAACTAAGGGAAAAGAAGATTGAAGATTTACGTAATCGGAGAAAATTAATTCAAGAAAGTAATGGAGATATATTAATCAGCATACATTTAAATAGCTTTCCCTCCCCTAAGTACTATGGAGCCCAAACTTTTTATCTTGAAGGGGATAAAGAAAGCCAGGTATTAGCAGAAAATATTCAAAAGGAATTAAGAAATATACTTAATAGGGGGAATCATAGGGAGATAAAGCCAACGGATAGTTATTATATACTAAAGGAAAATGGCATCCCTTCCATACTAGTAGAAGGAGGTTTTCTTTCTAATCCAGAGGAGGAAAGGTTACTAAATGACGAAAAATACCAAAATAAAATTGCCTGGGCAATATATTCTGGAATTATGAGTTATTATTCCTTTGTGGAGACTATTAGTAGATAATAATATATATTATATATTTAGTATTAGAGAAGGACTTTCCTACTAAATAAAAAAAGGAGGATAGATATAAATCAATGTTATCCTCCTTTTTTTAAATGTTATTTTTTATAATACTTGTTTTATTAATGTATAATTTTTTATACCCAACACATCGATAAAGGGAAGAAAGGAGTCCATTTCTCCAGAAGTATATATTTTTAATTGAGCTCTCGTATTTGATAAGATTTGATGCTTTTCTAAATAGCTCTTTACAATCTCCACTAACTTAACAGCCGGATCTATTAACTTAAGTTGGGGATATAATTTTTTTATTTCTGATTGTACTATAGGGTAATGGGTACACCCAAGAAGTAAGTTCTTAATAGGTGCTTTAACCAATAATGAATCTATAGCTTCTTTAATAGCTAATTCCAATTGTTCTTTGTTAGTATTGTTTTTTTCAATAATTCTTGCCAGGTCATGGCTACCCTGTGAATATAATGGTATTTCTGATTTTAAAGATTTTAGTGTTTTTCCATAAATATTAGCCTTAACTGTAGCTTCGGTAGCGATAAGTCCAATACCATCTTCACTTTGGTTCTCAATAGCAGCCAAACAGCCTGGATAGATGATATCAAAAATAGGAGTATCAGTTAGAGGAATGAGATTCTCTATTTGAGAGGATATAGTATTACAAGCTATCAAAATGACTTTAACATTTTGTGTATCTATGAATGAAATAATCTTTTTTGTAAGGGAAATTATTTCTCCCACATCCTTATTCCCATAAGGCATATTAAGACTATCTCCGAAATAAACAATATTTTCCTTAGGTAATTGTCGCTGTATTTCCTTTACTACTGTAAGACCGCCTACTCCAGAATCTAACACCCCGATTGAGTAGTTGTTATATCCCATTATGCAGTCACCCCCATAAATAATTAATTTACTAATTTCTATTTTCTATTATATCAAATATACTTTGCTATACAAATATACTATAATGTAACTCAAGAAATATTAATAAAAATAAAGGGGTAAATACATATGAAAGAAATATGTAGAGGGTTAATAATGGAGGGAATACCTGGAACAGGGAAGACCACATTATTGGAGAAATTAAAGGAAAAAAATATTGGAAATATATTAATGACCCCTTCAGAATTTATTTTTTCAGAGGAAATAACTCAAAGGGTGCTGGAAAAACAATATAATAATGGGCTGTTGGATAAAAGCCATAATATTGCCCTTCTGGAAGATATAATTTCTCCATTAGAAAATTATCAAACCAGATTACTTAAAAGGGGTTGGTCCACCCTTCGGTTTTTGTATATATTAGAAAGATTTCACTTAACCCACTGTACTTATTATCCTTACTTATCCTGGAAAGATGTTAAAGATATAGATGATAGATTAAAAAATTTAGGTGGAAAGCTTTGCCTTTTAACAATGGATGAGAAGATTTTTGCAGAAAGAATAATAAATAGACCTGGAGAGCTTTGGCAAAATTATATATCAAGATATGGAAAGACCGAGGCAGAAATTATAAAACACTATATATGCCAACAGCAAGAGTTCTTAAAGATGAGTAAAAAGACAAATTTACCTTTACTGATAATAAACACCACAAATATTAATATAGAAGAAGCATATAATATGGTTAAGGAATTTTTATTGGAATAATTTTTGCAACTTGGCCTTGACAGGGTTGAAGAAAGTATCTATAATAAATACATTGATAGAAAAATAATATCGAATAAATTTAATGCGTGAAAATAGTAGATATCAATTCTTGATAATAGGGAGTCGATGACTAGTGGAAATTCGGCATCAAGGGGATATTGAATGGGTTCACAAAAAGCAGGGTGAAAAATAGTAGCCTGAGCCGTTAGACCTATGTTATAAGGTCAGGATATCGAGTATTTACTCCGTATCTTTTTAAGAGAAGTATTTTTATACTTAATCTGGGTGGCAACGCGGAATATAACCTTTCGTCCCTATAAGGGGTGAAAGTTTTTTTTATTTAGGGGGTAACATCAGCCAAGTGTAGAAGGCAAGATATGGTGTTTTGAAATAGTTGAAAGTTGAAGGTGGAAAGTTATTAAATAGGAAGGGGATTATAATGGAAGAAAAAAAGATAATTTTTAGTGGAATTCAACCCTCAGGATATTTCACCCTTGGTAATTATCTAGGAGCAATAAAAAACTGGACTAAACTTCAACATGAGCATAATTGCATATTTTGTATAGTGGATATGCATGCCATTACCGTCAGGCAGGAGCCAAAGAATTTAAGACAAAGGACCTATGATTCCTTTGTTCAACTTATAGCCTGTGGATTAGAACCAGAAAAGGCATTACTTTTTATCCAATCCCATGTTCCTGCCCATGCAGAATTAGCCTGGTTATTAAATTGCTATACCTATATGGGCGAATTAAATAGGATGACTCAATTTAAGGATAAATCCTCAAGGCACTCTGAAAATATTAATGCTGGGCTATATACCTATCCAGCATTAATGGCTGCAGATATACTTCTATATCAAACAGACCTAGTACCTGTAGGGGAGGACCAAAAGCAACATATCGAACTTACTAGGGATATAGCCATAAGATTTAATAATCTATATAGCCCCACCTTTGTGGTACCAGAAGGCTATTTTCCAAAGGCAGGAGCAAGGGTTATGAGTTTACAGGAACCAGATAAAAAGATGTCTAAATCCGATGAAAATGAAAATGCCTATATAACTCTTTTGGAGGAACCATCCAGAATTATGAATAAGGTAAAAAGAGCAGTAACCGACTCTGAAAACCAAGTCCGGTATGATATTAAGAATAAGCCAGGTATAAGCAATTTAATAGATATATATGCAAGTATTACCGGTAAGAGTATAGAAGATATTGAAAGGGAGTTCTCCTCTGCAGGTTATGGGCAATTTAAAAATGCTGTAGGGGAGGCAATAGTTGAGACATTATCTCCTATTCAAGAGAGATTTAAAGAATTATCCAAAGAAAAGGGATATATAAATAATCTAATTAGAGAAGGGGCAGAAAAGGCTGAAAGAATGTCCTACAAAACACTGAACAAAGTAATGCGAAAAATAGGCTTATATCAAGTTAAATAATTATAAAAAATAATTTAGGGAGGTGAAGCCAAATGACATGAACTGCTCATTGGTGGCGACAAAAAAATAATAAAACTATAAAAAATATTGGAGGAATATCAATGAAAAACAATGTAAAAAAATTAACAATTAGCGGTATATTATTGTCTGTTGGCTTTATACTTCATCAATTAGCGCCAGCAGGTATAGGGGCTGTGACCTTTGATTATATGACAGCTATATTATTTATAATTATTGTAATAAATAAGGACTTTCAGACTTCCTTAGTTGCAGGTATTGCAGCAGGAATTATCGCCGCTTTGACTACAAAGTTTCCAGGGGGCCAAATACCAAATATAATCGATAAAGTAACTGCAGCAGTTTTTGTGTATTTCCTAATGAGAGTTATAGACACTTTACCCCAAGATATAAAGATGGGGATAATAGGACTATTAGGTACCATAGTGAGTGGTAGTGTTTTCTTAGGAAGTGCTGCTATTATTGCAGGATTGCCAGGTACTTTTTCCGCCCTATTTATTGGTGTAGTCCTGCCCACTGCAGTTAGCAATATATTTGTATGTGCCTTATTATACAGGGTGGTCACCTCTTCAATAAAAAAGGTAAGCCCTGCATTATTAGAGCAAATACAAACCCAATAAAATTACTAAACTTTATTATTCTTTTTTTAGGATATCAGCATAAGATGATAATAAGAATAATAAGGGGAAGATTTGAATGATAAATAGGGATAGACTTTTCCAATATGGTGTAATTATCGGAATGATTATGTTAATAATTCAAGGTATACTTATAGATAAAATAGGTATACCTTTTTTAATAGCAGTTAATATAATATTAGCTATTATTTTAGTGATATCAGGGAATCTTAAAACCTTAATAGGACTTATTATTGGCTATATTATTGCCATAATCACCTTTATATTTTTTGTTTTTGCTATTTATAATTTGATGCTCTACTTTACTAAGATATAGCTTATTTATTTAATAAATAGAAAAAGTTTTTTCTTCTATCCCATATCCCATATCTCATATTCCTTATCCCCTATCCCAATTCCCTTAAAAATACCCAATATATTACCCATTACTATATTTTGAAAAAACTTGCAAAAAATATTTTAGAATCACCAAAACTAGTGTATAATTAATATAGAGGCAATTTTGGGAATTTTTCTTTAACTATTGAAAAAAGGTGTGGAACAAACAATGGACCAATTTGTTGAGTTTCTAAAGGAGACTTTTTATAGCATTAGAATCCGAGATTTCATTGATATTGGCATAGTTGCATATTTATTTTATAAGGTAATTGGGCTTATAAAGGAAACTAGGGCTGGCCAATTGATAAGAGGAATTTTACTTATTTTATTAGCCACTCAATTAAGTGAGTGGATGAGACTTTATACAATTCACTGGATATTGCGTAATACTATGACTGTGGGGGTTATCGCCCTATTAGTGGTATTCCAACCTGAGCTAAGAAGAGCTTTGGAGCATCTTGGTCGTAGCAGGTTTTTTGCCGATGTTTTAATGGGCAAACAGGAGGACCATCCAATGAATACCATTGAAGAATTAATTAAAGCTGTACAGATGCTTGCCCAGGAAAAGACTGGTGCTCTTATTGTTATAGAGAGGGAGACTAGATTAGGAGATGTTATAGAAACGGGAATTAAAATGGATTCCCTAGTATCTGGAGAACTTATTATAAACACCTTTATTCCCAATACTCCCCTTCATGATGGAGCTATGATTATTCGAAATGATAGGATTATGGCAGCAGGGTGCTTCCTTCCACTGACTGAAAATCAAAACCTTAGCAATCAAGTAGGTACAAGGCATAGGGCAGGTCTAGGAATTACAGAAAGCTCGGATGCTGTTGTAGTTATTGTTTCAGAGGAAACAGGAATTATCTCAATAGCATTAAGCGGAAAGCTATCAAGATATTTAGACATTAAATCCCTAAAGCAAATACTAATTGATTTACTAATAGATAAAGACCAACAAAAACCTTTACAATTTAATTGGATTAAGTGGAGGAATAAGAATGATTAACCTATTTGATAATAAAAAAACTATGGTGATAATATCTATTGCAGTGGCAGTTTTACTATGGGTATTTGTCATTACAAAAGAAAACCCCAAGATCTTTACCCCTATTAATGATATTCCTGTAGAACTGACCAATGTAGAAAGTCTAGAGGAAAAGGGTTTAATCATTAGCAATCCTCAAGAGTATACAATCAGTATACGGGTTTATGGGAGAAAAAATCAATTATTCAAAATTGATAAAGAGGCCATAAGGGTGGAGGCAGACCTTTCTAGACTAAATACTAAAGGCACCCATTTCTTACCTGTATCTATTTTTGGAATTCCTCCAGAAATAGAAATAAGCAGTAAAAATCCAGAAGCTATAGAAATCACATTGGATCAAATAGTGACTAAGGAAAGGGATATCAAGATAAAAATAATAGGGGAACCTGCTGAAGGAATGGCCTATCTATCTTATATATCAAACCCTAATAAGGCTACTCTAGAGGGAGCAGAGACCCTATTGAATAAGGTTAGTGAAGTAATAGCAGAAGTAGATATTACTAATGCCACTAGTGAGATAAATAGGCAATTACCTTTAAAGGCTATAGATGCCAATGGTAAGATAGTGGAAGGTGTCAGTATTTCCCCACAAAAGGTAGATGTGACTATTCCTATAGGAGCCACAAAAAATGTTCCAGTTAACCCCAAAATAGTGGGGAATGTCTCTCAAGATTATGTGATTACAATGGTAACAGTTAAACCTAAAGAAATAAAAATAGGAGGTATATCTCAAGGATTTAATGATATTACAAGTATTTCCACAGAAGATATTTCCGTTATGGGACAAACTAAAACCTTTGAAAAGAAAGTTAAACTTCTTTTACCAGAAGGTGTAGAAGTTATTAGTAGGGAAGCAGCTGTAATGGTAAAGGTGACCATTGAACCAGTTATTGAAAAAACATTTGATGCAGTTAAGCTTAATATAACCAATCTTAATGATAATTTAGTAATACAAGAAGATTTGCTAGACCAAGAAATAATAATTACTTTAAAGGGAGCAAAAAGCCTTATAGAGGGAATAAAGAAGGAAGACCTATCCCCATATATAGATATTTCAGGTCTACAAGAAGGCAGACACGATGTTCCCATAAAGATAGATTTACCAGAGGGTATACTATTAGAAAACATTGATCCTAAAGTCATTAGAATCAATATTCAGAGAAAAACTGAAGACATAATAGAATAGAAGAATTAAGATTAAGCTGGGGTAAAATATCTTATTAAAAGGGTGGTATTTGATGGATATTATTCAAATTACTAATAATATTCAGGAAGCTATAGTTGTAGTAGATGAAGATTCTCGAATAATTCTTTTTAATAAGGCTGCAGAGAAACTTATAAATGTTCCTATAGAGGAGGCAATAGATAGACCAATTCCAGAAATAATTCCTAATTCTAGGCTACCAATAGTTATTGAAACTGGTCAAGAGGAATTAAATCAAAGACAGAGCTTCTCAAACAAGAAGGTTATTAGCAATAGATTCCCCCTTTATAATGAGAATAATAAGATTATAGGCGCTTGTGAAATATTTAATGACAATACCCAATTAAAAGAAATGAGCCGCCAAATAACAAGTCTGCAGGAGGCAAGATATTTACTAGAAGCTATACTTGATTCCACCCAAGATGCCATATCAGTGGTGGATGAGAAGGGGTTAGGTGTTTATATAAACCCTGCCTACACCAGAATGACAGGCCTAACAGAAAAAGATGTTATTGGAAAACCTGCTACAGTGGATATTGCAGAAGGTGAGAGTATCCATATGAAGGTGCTTAAAACCCAAAAGCCAGTAAAAAATGCTTTTCTAAAGGTAGGACCTAAAGGAAGACATGTAGTAGTGGATATTGCACCAGTATTTATACGGGGCAAACTTAGAGGTAGTGTAGGTGTTATACATGATATAACAGATATGCAAAATCTAACAAGGGAATTAGAACAGGCAAAGCAGATTATTAGAAATCTAGAGGCAAAATATACCTTTGATGATATTATAGGAGACCATCCTTCACTACTTCAATCAATAGAAAGGGCAAAGAAAGTTTCTAATACACCTGTTTCAGTGCTATTAAGAGGAGAAAGTGGAACAGGAAAGGAGATATTTGCCCATGCTATACACAATGCCAGCAATAGAAAGAACAACCAATTTATTAGGGTGAATTGTGCTTCTCTCCAAGAGAGCTTACTTAATAGCGAGCTGTTTGGATATGTGGAAGGTGCCTTTACTGGTGCTGTAAAAGGAGGGAAAAAAGGACTTTTTGAGGAAGCTAATGGGGGTACTATTTTTTTAGATGAGGTTGGCGAAATATCTCCTAATACCCAGGCAAAGATCCTTAGAGTACTTCAAGAAAAAGAAATAATACCTGTAGGAGGAAATAAACCAATAAATATAGATGTAAGGGTAATCGCTGCCACCAATATTGATTTAGAAAAGGCAGTAGAAGAAAAGACCTTTCGAAAGGACTTGTATTATAGATTAAATGTATACCCAATACATATATCGGAATTAAAGGAAAGAAAAAGCGATATTCCATTATTATGCCATCATCTTATAAGAAAGTTCAATCAAGAATACGGCCGCAATGTATATGATATTTCCCAGGAGGCTATAGAAGCTTTAATGAATCATAATTGGCCCGGTAATGTAAGAGAGCTGGAAAATGTAATAGGTAGGGCTATGATTAACATGAAGACCGGAGAAAAAAATATAGAATTCAGACATTTACCCATTTTAGTAACCAATAAAAAGGATGAAATTAATAATAGCAGTCCTGTGCTACCAAAGGGGAATTTATCTCTAAAAGATTACCTAGAAGAGATGGAAAAAGATTATATAAAAGCATTGTTAGATAAAAACAAAAACAATAAAACCAAAACAGCGGAAGAGCTAAATATATCCATAAGAAATTTATATTATAAGTTAGAAAAGTATCAATTATAAAAAAACCATGCAAAATACTTCAATAGCAGCACAATTTTGCAAGATATTGCATGCATAACATTGCATATTATGTATAAAAGAGGAATATTTTACAGATATTCCTCTTTTATTGTAATGGTTTACAATAAATTTTCTGTTGTTCCACCTATTTAACGAATTGTTAATGAATTAACAAATAATGGCATGAAATTTGCTTAAATATAGTGTAAGTGATATATGTTAAAAAGGAGAAAGGAGGGTAGTAGGGAATTCATAAGGGGGACTTAAATTTATTCTTTCATATTGTAAATGTCTTAGCTGGATTATAGGGAATGGAAATAAGGGAATTTATGTGAAAAACTTATTTTAGTAATGGGAGCTAAAAAATAGGGGGATAAGATGATTAAAAACTTTGATGATGTTTTAAAAAAGGCTAAGGAAAGGGGACCATTAACAATTTCAGTTGCGGTGGCAGAGGATAAGCATGTATTAGAAGCAGTCTGGGATGCTAAAAAATTAGGGATAATAGATGCTTATCTTGTGGGGAATGAAACGGAAATATGCAAAATCGCCAGTGAAGTAGAAATGGATTTATCCCAATTCACCATTATTAACAAGGAAGATCCAGTGGAAGCAGCCAGAGAGGCAGTTTCTCTAGTCAGTTACGGAAAGGCTCAAGTAGTAATGAAGGGTTTAGTGGACACTGCCATTATAATGAAGGCAGTATTAGATAAGGAGATAGGTCTAAGGGGAGATAGTATATTAAGTCATGTGGCAGTTTTTGAAGTTAAGGGTTTTGATAAATTATTTTATGTGACTGATGCTGCGATGAATATTGCCCCATCACTGGAAGAAAAGGTAAAGATTATAGAAAATTGTGTGGAGGTTGCCCATTCACTAGATGTGGAAAATCCTAGGGTTGGAATTATATGTGCAGTGGAAAAGGTGAATGAAAAAATGGAAGCTACCCTCCATGCACAGGAATTAGTCAAGATGAATGAAAATGGAGTGATTAAGAATTGCACCATAGGTGGCCCCTTTGCATTAGATAATGCTATATCAAAAGAAGCAGCCCTGATTAAAAAGATAGATCATCCTGTAGCTGGTAATGCAGAGGTTTTGATGGCACCGGATATCGAAGCAGGGAACATATTGTACAAAGCTTTAGCATTCTTCGCAAAGGCAAAAAACGCAGGTATTATTGTAGGGGCAAGGGCACCCATTATCTTAACTTCCAGATCTGACAGTAGAGAAGCAAAACTTTACTCCATTGCTTTAGGAGTTATGATTGCTTTCAATAAAAAATAATTTTTATAATAAGGGGGATTTATAATGAAGATTTTTGATTACATGGAGAAGTATGGTCACGAGCAAATAGTATTTTGCTATGAACCTGTCTCAGGTCTAAAGGCTATTATAGGAATTCATGATACCACACTAGGACCAGCTTTAGGTGGAACTAGGATTTGGGATTATGACTCTGAAGAAGATGCTATTATTGACGCAATCAGATTATCAAGGGGCATGACCTATAAAAACGCAGTAGCAGGTCTAAACCTCGGCGGTGGAAAAGG
The DNA here is from genome assembly GCA_012838085.1 of Eubacteriaceae bacterium. GTDB lineage: Bacteria > Bacillota > Clostridia > Eubacteriales > Garciellaceae > DUPX01. The sequence goes on along the minus strand of DUPX01000040.1, from coordinate 14,698 downwards.
TGTAATAATTGGGGATGCCAGCAAGATTAAGAACGAAGAATTATTTAGGGCTTATGGACGTTATATAGAGGGTTTAAGTGGAAGATATATAACAGCAGAGGATATGAATACTGATACTAAAGATATGAGTATTATAAATGAAGAAACAGATTTTGTTGCAGGTTTAGAAGGAAAAAGTGGGGATCCTTCACCAGTAACAGCTTTTGGTGTCTTCAGAGGTATTCAAGCAACAGCTGAAGAAGTATTTGGTAGCACAGACCTAGAAGGTAAGGTTGTTGCAGTTCAAGGTTTAGGAGCAGTAGGATATGATGTTTGTAAACACTTACATGAAGCTGGAGCCAAATTAATAGTCACTGATATTAAAAAGGATTATATAGAAAAAGCGGTGGAGGATTTTGGTGCTAAGGCAGTAGAACCAGATGAAATCTATGGGGTAGAATGTGATATCTTTTCACCATGTGCTATGGGTGCTATCATAAATGATTTCACTATAGAACAATTAAAATGCAAAGCTGTAGCTGGATCTGCTAATAACCAATTAGCTGAAGATAAGCATGGGGATCTTTTAGAAGAAAAGGGCATAGTCTATGCACCAGACTTTGTAATAAATGGTGCCGGAGTAATGAATGTCTATGAAGAATTACAGGGCTACGATGAAGCAAGGGCAATGGCAAGGGCTTCTGGAATATATGACAATGTTAAGGGAGTATTCGAAATAGCAAAACGAGACAATATACCAACTTATAAGGCAGCAGATAGATTGGCAGAGGAAAGAATAGAAAAGATTGCTAAGTTAGGGAAGATTAGAATATAGAATAAATCTAAATAATATGTAGGGGAGAAATCCCCTACTCTTTTGACAAAGTAAAGGTGTTCAGGGTATATTCGGAAAGCCTATTTCACTAAAGGAAGGTGCTAATAGGCACTATATAGGAGGAGGGTTTATATGCAGAAAGTTTTTCGCTTATTAATAATAAATCCCGGTTCTACTTCTACAAAGATTGCTATCTATGATAATGAAAAATCAGTCTTTGAAGAAGTATTACGCCATAGTGCAGAAGAGATTAATAAATATGATAAAATTGTTGATCAATTTCAATTCAGAAAAGATTTAATACTAGATGCATTAAATAAAAAGGATATAAATATTACAAAGCTTTCAGCTGTTGTCGGCAGAGGAGGGCTATTAAAGCCAATTCCTGGGGGAACTTATAGTGTGAATGAGGCAATGCTTGAAGACCTTAACAATTCAACAAGGGGTCAGCATGCTTCAAATTTAGGGGGAATTATTGCCTATGAAATTGCTAAGCAACTAAATATACCCTCCTTTATAGTAGATCCAGTTGTGGTGGATGAGATGGAAGATTTAGCAAGGGTGTCTGGATTAAAAGGAGTAGAGAGGGTATGTATTTCCCATGCTTTAAATCAAAAGGCGGTAGCTAGGAATGCGGCAAAAGAATTAGGGAAGAGATATGATGAAACCAACTTGGTAGTAGCACATCTAGGAGGCGGAATCTCAATAGGTGCCCATGAAAAAGGTAAGATTATAGATGTGAATAATGCCTTAAACGGGGAAGGACCGTTCTCGCCGGAAAGAACAGGAACCCTACCTGTAATAGACATAATTAACCTGTGTTTTTCAGGTAAATACACTCGGGAAGAAATTGAAAAATTAAATGTGGGCAAAGGGGGACTTATTTCTTACCTAGGGACAAATGACGGCCGAGAGGTTTCAAAGATGATAGAAGAGGGAAATAAAGAAGCAGAACTTATATATAAAGCTATGGCCTATCAAGTATCTAAGGAAATTGGTGCCGCAGCTACTGTACTAAAGGGGAGAATAGATGGTATAGTTATTACAGGAGGACTGGCCTATGATAAACAATTTGTCCAATGGATTAGGGAGAGGGTAGATTTTATGGGCAAAATTATTGTTTATCCAGGGGAAGATGAAATGTTTGCTTTAGCACAAGGTGGATTAAGGGTATTAAGGGGAGAAGAAGTAGCACAAGAATATAAATAGGAACGGATGATTTAAATGAGAGACGATCATCGTGTCCATGTAATAACAGGACACTATGGAAGTGGGAAGACAGAGTTTGCATTAAATTTTGCCTTTAAAAAAGCAGAAAAGCAGGATAATATAGCCATAGCAGATATGGATATAGTTAATCCTTATTTTCGGTCCCGGGAGAAAAAGGCAGAGTTGGAGGAAAGGGGAATTAAATTAATCTCTTCTAGTACAGGATATTCAACGGCAGATGTACCCGCCATTTCTCCAGAAGTGTATGGAATATTACAAAGTAATAAGTATGAAGTAATATTAGATGTTGGTGGAGACCCTAATGGAGCCAGGGTGTTAGGGAGATACTTTCAATATTTCCAAGAGGATAATTACAATATGTGGATGGTGGTAAATGCAAATAGACCTAACACTCAAAAATCAAAAGAAGTAATAGAATATATCAATAGAATTCAGGATAGTAGCCGAATAGCTATGACAGGACTTATTAATAACACCCATATGATAAGAGAAACCTCTAAGGAAGATATAATAAGGGGAAATGATTTAGTGGTAGAAGTATCTGAAATAACTGGTTTACCCATAGTGTATACCTCAGTTTTAGAAGAAGTTGTACCAGATTTACCAAAAGATATAAAGGGAGAAATTTTTCCTATAAGTCTTAAAATGAGGCCATATTGGCTATAAATTTTTAAGGAGGGTTGCTTAATGGCAAAAGTAAAGGGCAGAGTAACATTTAATGAAGAAAGATGCAAAGGCTGTGAACTTTGTACTACCGTTTGCCCAGTGGACATCGTACTAATGGATACAAAGAGAATTAATAGTAAGGGCTATCACCCTGCTACAGTAATTGAGATGGATAAGTGTATAGGCTGTGCTAATTGCGCAATGATATGTCCTGATATGGTAATTACTGTTGAAAGGGAAAAAATTTAAGGGAGGAGGAGATTGGATTGGCAAAAGTGTTAATGAAAGGAAATGAGGCTATTGGAGCTGCTGCCATAAAGGCCGAGTGTAGATATTATTTTGGTTATCCTATTACACCTTCCAGCGAATTGCCTGAATACTTATCAAGGGAACTTCCAAAGGTAGATGGAGTATTTTTACAAGCAGAAAGTGAGACAGCAGCAATAAATATGCTCTATGGTGCTGCAGGTGCAGGAGCAAGGGCTATGACAGGTTCTTCCAGCCCGGGTATAAGTTTAAAACAAGAAGGTATTTCCTATATAGCAGGAGCAGAACTACCTTGTGTCATAGTTAATATTGTTAGAGGAGGTCCGGGACTAGGAAGTATCCAACCTTCTCAGGCAGACTATTTTCAAGCAACCAAAGGTGGAGGTCATGGTGATTACCGAATGGTAGTATTAGCCCCTGACTCAATTCAAGAAACGGTTGATTTAGTAATTGAAGGTTTTGATATAGCAGATCAATATAGAAACCCTGTCATGATTTTAGGGGACGGTGTTATAGGTCAAATGATGGAGCCAGTTGAGTTTAAAGATCCTCCTAAGAGGGATTTACCTCCAAAGGATTGGGCTACTACTGGCACAAAGGATAGTAATGGTAGAAAAAGAGTTATAAATTCTCTCTATATTGAAGCAGAAGCCTGTGAACAAATGAACCTTAAACTTCAAGCCAAATATAGGGAAATCCAAAAGAATGAAATTAAATTTGAAACCTTTGGCACAGAAGGGGCAGAAATAATCTTATCCGCTTATGGTATAACTTCCAGGGTGACTAAAAATGCTATTAAAATTTTAGAAAAAGAAGGAATTAAAGCAGGTATGGTCAGACCTATTACTCTGTGGCCTTTCCCCTATAAGGAATTTGAAAAAGCTGCAGAAATAGATAGTGTTAAGGCATTTTTAAGTATTGAAATGAGTATGGGCCAAATGGTGGAAGATGTTCGCTTAGGAGTAAATGGCAAGAAACCAGTATACTTCTATGGAAGAGCAGGTGGAGTAGTGCCTGAACCATTAGAGATAGTGGAAGAAGTTAAAAAGATTTTAGGGGGTGTAAAATAATGGCTATAGTATTTGAAAGAACTAAAGGACTTACCCCTGGAGTTATGCACTATTGTCCTGGCTGTCACCATGGGATTGCCCATAGGTTGGTAGGGGAAGTGTTGGTGGAACTAGATATTTTAGATAGTACCATAGCAGTGGCTCCTGTTGGATGTTCGGTTTTCGCCTATGACTATTTTAATTGTGATGCTCAAGAAGCAGCCCATGGTAGGGCACCAGCTGTTGCTACTGGTATAAAGAGAGTTCATCCAGATAGGGTGGTATTTTCCTATCAAGGGGACGGGGACTTGGCTTCTATTGGTATGGCAGAAATAGTTCATGCCGCTGCTAGGGGAGAAAAAATTACCGTAATATTTATCAATAATGCCATTTATGGAATGACTGGAGGACAAATGGCTCCTACTACCCTAGTAGGACAAAAGGCTTCAACTGCTCCCTATGGTAGAGATGCTGACCATTGTGGACAGCCAATAAGAATGTGTGAGTTATTATCTACCTTAGAAGGTGCTACATTTATTGAAAGGGTGGCCCTTTTTGACCCAGCTAATATCAGAAAGGCTAAAAAAGCTATAAAAACAGCCTTTGAAAATCAAATAAATGGTGGGGGATTCTCATTAGTAGAAGTACTTTCCACTTGTCCTACTAATTGGGGACTAACACCTGTAGAATCAATGACCTGGTTAAAGGAAAATATGGTACCTTATTACCCATTAGGCAATTTTAAAAGTCCAGGGGAGGTGAAATAAATGGCAGAACAACAAGTTATAATTGCTGGTTTTGGAGGTCAAGGTGTTATGTCCATGGGTCAGCTTCTAACCTATGCAGGTATGTTAGAAGATAAAAATGTGTCCTGGCTTCCCTCTTATGGTCCTGAAATGCGTGGAGGAACAGCAAATTGTAATGTAATAGTATCTGACAATCCAGTGGGTTCACCGCTGGTAACAGAAGCAACAACTGCCATTGTTATGAATTTACCATCACTTGATAAGTTTGAAGGAAGGGTGGTAGAGGATGGTATCTTACTTATAAATAGTTCATTAATAGATAAGAAGACATCCAGAACAGATATAAGAGCTTATGAAATACCTGCCAATGATATAGCAAATGAATTAGGGAATATTAGAATAGCCAATATGGTTATGCTAGGGGCTTATATAGAATTAACAAATATAGTTTCTAAAGAATCTATATTAGAGTCTCTAAAAAAAGTATTAGGTCCTTCAAAGGAAAAACTTATCCCAATAAATGAAAAGGCCCTAGAGAGGGGAGCACAGGCAGTCAGACAATAATTATAAAAAAAATAAAGTGCCTTTTATTAGTACTCAAAAGGGGTATAATAATATAAGGCACTTTATTTTTTTAGGAGGTATTAATTTGAAAGAAAAATTAATGGTGGTTTGGATATCACGGGATGTTGAAAAAGCTATTAATATGGGATTTATGTATGCAAAAAACTCCAAGCTATTAGGTTGGTGGGAGGAGGTAGAGATTGTCATTTGGGGACCTTCAGCTAAGATTGCAGCAGAAAACAAAACTATACAAAAAGAATTAAAGGAGATGAAGGAAGCAGGAGTAAATATTAAAGCATGTTTGGCCTGTGCAAAGAACTATGGAGTTGTTGAAAAATTAAAGGATTTAGATATAGAAGTTATTTATATGGGACAACCCCTAACAGAAGAATTAAAAAAAGGCACCTCTGTTATCACCATTTGATTATTCCATCTCATAGAATTGATTGAAAAAAACCTATGTGTTAATATTGATAGAGCAAATATAAATGAGGTGAAATAATTGGGAAGATTATTTGGAACTGATGGAGTTAGAGGAATTGCCAATAAGGAATTATCACCAGAGTTGGCTTTTCAATTGGGAAAGGCTACTACATATACATTAAAAGAAAGAAATAGTTCTCCTAAAATTATAGTAGGTAAAGATACTAGAATATCAGGGGATATGTTAGAGTCTGCCCTTATAGCTGGTATTTGCTCCATGGGAGGGGAGGCTATTTGTGTAGGTGTTCTACCCACTCCTGGTATAGCTTATCTTACAAGATATTATGATGGAGATGCTGGAGTGGTAATATCTGCTTCCCATAATCCAGTAGAATTTAATGGAATAAAATTTTTTAATCACTTAGGTTATAAATTGTCTGATGAAAGAGAAGAGAGAATAGAAAATATTATATTAGATAATGCAGAGAAAATTGTTCTGCCAATAGGCAATGATATTGGCAAGAAAAGAATAATTAATAATGGTGGAGACATTTATATAGATTTTTTAAAGAAATCTATGGATAAAGATTTTAAGGGCTTAAAAATAGCCATGGACTGTGCTAATGGGGCGGCCTATCAGGTGGCACCGAAATTATTTAAAGAATTAGGAGCAGACATAGAAGTAATTTATAATAGTCCTGATGGAACCAATATAAATTTAAGATGTGGTTCCACCTATCCGGAAGAATTACAAAAGATGGTGGTAGAGAAGAATTGCGATCTAGGGTTAGCCTTTGACGGTGATGCAGATAGACTAATAGCCGTAGACAATAAGGGTGAAATCGTGGATGGGGATAAGATTTTAGTTATTTGCGGACTAGATCTTAAGGATAGTGGAAGGTTAAAGGATAATACCATAGTAGTAACAGTAATGAGCAATATGGGATTAGATATTGCTCTAGATAAAAATGGATGTAGAACAGAAAAAACCCAGGTAGGGGACCGATATGTGTTAGAAAAAATGTTGGAAAATGGTTATTCCCTCGGGGGAGAACAATCCGGTCATGTGATATTTTTAGATCATAATACCACAGGGGATGGATTACTAACAGCATTACAACTTACCAATGTCCTTGTAAAGAAAAAGAAAACACTGAATGAATTAGCTAAAATTATGGATGTATATCCTCAAGTGTTGGTAAATGCTAAGGTAAGTAATGAAAAGAAATATGATTATTTAGAAGATGAAATAATTCAAAAGGAAATCAAGAAGGTGGAAGAACACTTCCATGGAAAGGGCAGAGTCTTAATTCGCCCTTCCGGAACAGAACCCCTAGTAAGGGTTATGATTGAGGGAGAAAATCAAGAAGAACTAGATGAAATAGCAAATAATCTAGCTACAATTATTGAAGAAAGATTAAAATAAGAAAATAGCACAATAAGGGCGACCAAAAAGAGGTCGCCCATTAGTTATGCTTTATTCTGCTGGTTCCCACTTGCAACGAATTGGGGAAACAATAGCTTTTTCTTTTTTTAGTTCTTTAAACACCTTATCAATTTCTTTCCGGTCAAGGCCAGTCAACTTTTCAACTTCCCCAGCACTTACAGGTCTTCCTGCCTCTTTCATGGCCTTTAAAATATCTTCTCTTGCAGTCATTTATTACACTCCTTTAAAAGTTTATAACAATAATTTACCCATATTTTTTACGAATAATCTTATAAATATATTTATAATTATTCGACTATTTAGATATATCTTTATTAGACTTTTTTCTTTGCTTTATACATTCTGTTAAAAGATATTCAATTTGGCCATTTATAGATCTAAAGTCATCCTCCGCCCAGGAAGCAATTTCCTTATATAGTTTTTCAGAAATCCTTAGGGGAATTTGTTTTCTTTTATTAGTCATTTTTAATATAAGCTACCACTATTCACAATTGGTTGGGCATCCTTATTGCCGCAAAGGACAACCAATAAATTGGAGACCATAGCAGCTTTACGCTCCTCGTCTAATTCTACAATATTATTTTCATTTAGTTTTTCAAGGGCCATTTCTACCATGCCTACTGCCCCATCTACTATCATCTTTCGTGCATCTATGATGGCACTGGCCTGTTGCCTTTGTAGCATGGCAGCAGCTATTTCAGGCGCATAGGCAAGATAGGTAATTCGTGCTTCAATTATTTCCAGACCTGCTTCCTCTACCTTATCTTGAATTTCCTTGCGTATTCGTTCTGCCACTAAGGCACTAGAGCCCCTTAGGCTTCCTTCATCCGGCTCCCCATCTCCTGTAGTATCAATTCCTGGTGCTATATCATAAGGATAAACTCTAACAATATTTCTTACAGCACTATCACATTGAAGGGAAAGATATTCTTTAAAATTGTCCACATTAAAGACTGCCTTAGCAGTATCTACCACCCTCCACATAACAGCAATACTGATTTCCACAGGATTCCCTAATACATCATTGACTTTCTGTCTTGAATTACTAAGGGTCATAATCTTTAGGGATATTTTCTTACTATTATCAGGGACATAGGTAGTTTTACCATCTACTGTACTGGCTAGTTTAGCAGAACTATCCACATCACTGCTTTGACCTAAACGAGTCTTTGCTGCAGGATTATAGGCAGTGGAAAATGGATTTACAAAATAAAATCCCGGTTCCCTTATGGTACCGATGTATTCTCCAAAAAGACTAAGAACTATAGCTTCCTGAGGTTTAAGAGCTTTAAGACCTAAAAAGGGAATAAATCCAAACACAACACCAATTATTCCAAGGGCTAAAGGCAACCCTCCTATAGAGTTATTATTATTTAGAAGAATAGCACCCAGAACGATTAATCCAATAAATATAATATAAAGGGCAATAGACAAAATCAACATAGGCATACCTGGTCGGGCCTTTAAGATTTTTTCTTGCATAATAAAACCTCCTTCTGATATATATTTGATATCATTATTATATCAAGATACTATTCTTATAACAAGGATTATTTTGGGAAAGTTGGGAAAATAATATAATATTTTATAGCATTATGATAAAATCAAATAAAATAATAAAGGAGAAATTATGAAGAAAAAACTTAAGATAATTATTTTATTAGTAATAATTTCAATACTTCTTATTGGATTTACCATAAAACAAAATAATGATATAACTATTACCTATTTAAAATACATAGATTATTATGTGCCTGAAGATTTCCAGAGCTATAAAATTCTCCATGTTTCTGACCTACATAATAAAAGATTTGGTAGGAAACAATCAAAATTATTAGAAAAGGTAGAATTTATCAACCCAGATATTATTCTAGTTACTGGTGATTTAATAGATAGTCGTCATACCAATCTAAAGATAGCAATGGATTTTGTAAAAGGAGCGATAAAAATAGCCCCTACCTATTATGTGCCGGGAAACCATGAATCCCGAATAAAAAATTACCCTGATATATCTTATCGGCTCAGTAGCCAAGGGGTTAATGTTTTAGAAAATGACTATGCAGTATTAGAAAAACATAGTTCTCAATTGGCTCTAATGGGCCTTTTAGATCCTGATTTTTCCCATGAAGAAGACTATAACTATATTGATAAAAACTTAGAGAGCTTGACTAAGGATAATGAAAGACGGTTTACTATATTATTATCCCACAGGCCAGAGTTAATAGATTTATATGCTAAATATCAAGTAAATTTAGTATTTGCCGGCCATGCCCATGGGGGGCAGATTAGACTACCCTTTATTGGGGGACTAATAGCACCTGATCAGGGTTTATTTCCAAAATATACAGAAGGAATGTATAAGATGGAAAAGACTGCAATGGTGGTAAGTAGAGGTCTGGGAAATAGCATTTTTCCCATAAGGTTATTTAATAAACCGGAATTGGTGGTAATAGAATTAGGTAAACCAAAGGGCTAAAATTATGATTAAATCCAGTTTGGATTTAGTAGAATAATATCTAAGGGATAAGGGGTAAGGGACATGGAAAAAGAAAGAGTTGTAGGAGCTGGGTTCCACCCCAGCCCGCTTAATATATATTATATTTAGTGTCCTATACTACCTTCTCTACAATACTATCAATAAGATAAGGAGTATTTTGATATACACAATAATTTAACCAATTGGAAAAAAGCAGATTAGAGTAAGCTTTCCATTGGACTTCTACCCCTTCTTCAGGGTTATTATTTCTAAAATAATTTATTGGGATATCTATATCTAATCCCTTTTCTATATCCCTATTGTATTCATCTAAAAGGGTATTTCTATCATATTCCCCATGGCCAGCTATAAAAATAAATCTATTGTCAGTGGTTGTGGCAAGATTTACGCCTGTATCAGGTCTGCTGGCTATAATCTTGATGTCCTTTATCTTTTTTACATCTTCCTCCTTGACATAGGTATGTCTGGATTGGGGCATCTTAAAGAAATCATCAAAGCCTTTTGTCAGTAAGTCTTTTTCCAATAATTCATATTCATATACTCCAAATATCTTTTTATCACTTTCATATTTATTAATACCATAATAATGATATAGGGCTGCCTGGGATGCCCAGCATATAAATATGGTAGAATGGACATTTTTCTTAATATAATCAAATATTATCTGTAATTCATTCCAATAGGTAATTTCCTCAAAGTCATAAAGTTCTACTGGAGCCCCTGTGACAATCATACCATCGTATTTATTATTCTTAATCTGATCAAAGGTTTTATAAAATCTCTTAAGATGTTCAGAACTGGTATTTTTGGATTCATAAGTTGCCGTTCTAATTAAGTCCACCTCAATTTGAAGGGGACTATTTGATAATAGTCTTAAGAATTGAATCTCTGTTTCTATTTTTTTAGGCATAAGATTTAATATACCAATTTTTAGTGGTCTTATATCCTGGGTTATAGCCCTATGGTCATTCATTACAAATATATTTTCTTTTGTTAAAACCTTTTCTGCTGGCAAACCTCTTGGTACGATCACCGGCATTTACTCCACCTCCAAAGCTTGTCTTAAGTCCTCAATAATTTCATCTACATTTTCAATTCCTACCGATAGCCTTATCATATTTTCTTTTATTCCTGCAGCCTCTTTTTGCTCCTGGGACAATTGCCTATGGGTCATACTGGCAGGGTGTAATACATGGGTTCTAATATCTCCCACATGAACTACTAAGGAAGCAAGTTTCACATTATCAATAAACTTTTTGCCCTTTTCCACCCCTCCCTTTATTCCAAAGGAAATAATACCGCTGCCTCCATTTTTCAGATATTTCTTTGCTAATTCATAGCTAGGAGATGATTCTAGCAATGGATAGTTGACCCATTCCACTTGAGGATGGCTTTGTAAAAATTGTGCAATTTTTAGAGCATTTTCTGAATGTTTATCCATTCTTACAGCTAAGGTTTCTGTACCTAAATTTGTCAAAAAGGCATTAAAGGGAGTCATCACCGCTCCTAAATCCCTTATAAATACCACCCTGGCCTTGGTGATATAGGCCTTTTCCTTAAAGGTTTCGGTATAGCTTAAACCATGATAACTAGGATCCCTATCTACCAAGTGGGGAAATTTGCCATTTTCCCAATTAAACTTTCCACTATCTACTATTATTCCCCCTACACTGGTGGCATGGCCATCTAAGAATTTAGTAGTGGAGTGAACTATTATATCCGCTCCGTAGTCAAAGGGCCTACACAGATAAGGAGTGGCAAAGGTATTATCGATTATTAGGGGTAAATCATTTTTGTGGGCAATATTTGCTATTCTTTCAATATCCAAAACTTCCACCCCTGGATTTCCAATGGTTTCACCAAATATTAATTTTGTATTTTTCTGAATTTTAGATTCTATTTCTTCATCACTAGCATTATGATCCACAAAGGTTACATCTATTCCAAACTTCTTAAAGGTGGAAGAAAACAGGGTATAGGTTCCACCATAGAGATTGTTCATTGCCAATATATGTTCCCCTGCATTGCAAATGGTAAGAATGGCGATAAAGGTGGCAGATTGTCCAGAAGATGTACCAACAGCACCCACCCCTCCTTCTAGCTCTGCTATCTTTTCTTCAAAGGCCGCTACAGTGGGATTGGATATTCTGGAATACATATGGCCTTCTGCTGCCAAGTCAAATAGAGCTGCTACCTCATCAGCACTATCATATTTATATGTTGTTGATTGGGCTATTGGTAAGATTCTGGGCTCACCATTATTTGCCTTATAGCCCCCATGTACACAAAGTGTTTCTGTTGAAAAGTTTTTCATTTATTAATCCTCCTCTAGTAAAATTTTTCTAAAATCTTATTTTGGTATTTCCTAGTAAAGTCCCCTAGGATTTTTTCCACGGCTGTTATGTAGCCTAAGTATTTCTTTAATTTGTAAAATTAGAACCTTCCTATTAAATAAAAAACCATCCTCTCAAAACTGAAAGGATGGATATTATCCATGGTACCACCTTTATTTATCTTTACCTCACGATAAAAGAACTCATCGAGTACAATCATACTCTATCGCTATAACAGGCGAACCCGTAATAATCTAAGCATTGCCTCGACTATTCCTAAAGAAAGGCCATCTTCATATTGTTTCCTCTAATCTTCTTTCACCACAGGAAGACTCTCTGTATAGATTTCACAATATTACTCTTCTTTCTATAAAGTTTAAATTTCAATTTATATAATAATCTAGCATAGTAATATTTATTTGTCAATAGAGTTTCTTACTTTTTTACTCACCTATTGATTTACATTTATTACCATATAATAATAAGATTTAGTAATAACAAGATCTCCAATAATTATTCGCTGCTGCAATGGTTTGAAATTCTATAGCAACTACCTGGCTGGCCAGTATTAGACTATCAGGGTTTACACTATATATCTTACGACCATAGTTTAAGATATCCTTATTAGGTTGGATATTATGGATAGTGCGTCGGGCCATAGCGATAGCCAATTGACGGCCTTCTTCAGGAGTATTAGTTATTAGTGTACCACCTGGTATTAAGACCAATTCTTCCTCAGATATAAGATTATTCATAATTTTTTCTCCTTTCAATGGATTTATATAGCTCTTTTTAGAAGAAAATTTCCTTTTATTAATTAATATATTAAGGATAAAAAATTAGGTGTTGACTATATATAGAAATTCACCATTATCCCTAATATTTTTTATGTTATAATAATGGGTATAATCATTAGTACAAAGGAGCCTTTTCATGAAAATCCCCTTTAATAAAATCTTCTTTACAGGTAAAGAAATTATTTATATCAGTGAAGCTATAAAAATGACCAGTGTTATTGGGGATGGGTATTTTAATAATAAGGTGGCAGATTTTTTAGAGAATAGATTAGAAGTGCCGAAGGTCCTAACCACCACCTCCGGCACCCATTCATTAGAATTGGCAATGCTTTTAATAGATATAAAGCCAGGGGATGAGATTATATTACCTTCCTTTACCTTTACTTCCACTGCTAATGCTATACTGCTCTTTAAAGGTCGGCCAATATTTGTGGATATTAATCCAGCCACCCTATCCATTGAGTCAAAGGAGATAGAAAAAAAGATAAGTGAAAAAACTAAGGCTATTATGCCTGTCCACTATGGTGGTATTGGCTGTGAAATGGATAGTATTATGGAGCTAGCCCATAAGCATAACCTTTTTGTGATAGAGGATGCAGCCCAGGCAGTAGGTGCTAAATATTTAGATAAGCCTTTAGGCACTTGGGGCCATATAGGCTGCTATAGTTTTCATGGCACAAAGAACTTTATCTCCGGTGAAGGGGGAGCTATTAGTATTAATAATAATAATCCCCAACTAATAGAAAGGGCAGAAATAATTCGACAAAAAGGCACTAATAGAAATAAATTTCTCAAGGGGGAAATTGATAAGTATTCTTGGGTGGATATAGGATCTAGCTATGTACCTTCAGATATTCTTATGGCTGTGCTCTATGCCCAATTAGCAGCTATGGATGAAATAATTTTAAAGAGGGAGATTATTGTAAATCATTATATAAAAAGATTACAGCCCTTAATAGGTAGAGGAAGTCTTATATCCATGACAAATATACCAGAGGGCTTTAAGTCAAACTATCATAATTTCTATATAGTATTAAGGGATGAGCAGTCCAGAGATAATCTTATAAATCAACTAAAAATACATGGTATCCAGTCATATATCCACTATCTACCTTTACATAGTTCACCAATGGGCAGGATATTAGGATATTCACCATCAGACTTACCAATTACAGAACAAATAGGGGCTACCCTTTTACGCCTTCCCTTATATACTGATATGACTATTGAAGAATGTGATTTTGTAATAGAAAAACTTTATGATATCTTAGGGGGATAATATGGAAGCTACTATTAGTGTGGTAATTCCTGTATATAATAGTTCTTCTTCTATAGAAGAGCTAATAGGTAGAATTATTAAAAGTTTGAAAGAATTATGTAGTGGTTTTGAAATAATCTTAGTGGATGATTGTTCTAAAGATAATAGCCTGGATAAATTAAAGAGCCTCAAAAATAAATATGACCAGGTTAAAATTATCAGCCTTAAAGAAAATCATGGTCAGCAGGCTGCTATAAAGATTGGAATAGAACAAGCAAAAGGAGACTATATAGTCACAATGGACGATGATCTTGAACACCAGCCGGAGGATATAAGGTTATTATTAGAGAAAATATCTCAAGGTTATGATGTGGTATATGGAGTGTATAGAAATGAGAAATACCCTATATATAGAAAAATAGGTTCAAAGTTGGTGGATGGGTTTTTCACTTATGGACTAGGAAAACCAAAGAATATTAGAGTAGGGAGCTATAGAATCATAAATAGAAAAACTGTTGATAAGATATTAAGGGATAATACCCCCTTTGTATATATAACAGCTATCACAATGAAATACACTAAGAATTTTGGAAATGTCTATGTAAGC
>DUPX01000039.1 GCA_012838085.1 Eubacteriaceae bacterium | reverse complement strand
AAAATAAGACCACCAAAAGAAGGGGAAAAATACGATGCTCTACTCTTTGTAGAAGGAGTAAATGATGATTCTCCAGAATCAATAGTGAATCGACCCTCCTTTGATAATCTTACACCGATTTTTCCTAATAAGCCAATAAAATTAGAATATGATATGGCAGACCTATCCACCCGATTAATAGATATTATTGCACCTATCGGTAAAGGTCAAAGGGGACTTATTGTGGCCCCCCCTAAGGCGGGGAAAACTACTCTTTTAAAAAAGATTGCCAATAGCATTTCAGTCAATAATCCGGAAATGGAAATGATAGTACTCTTGATAGATGAAAGACCAGAAGAGGTAACCGATATGCAGCGGTCTATAAAAGGGGATGTTATTTATTCCACCTTTGATGAGCTGCCAGAAAACCATATAAAGGTAGCAGATATGGTATTGGAAAGGGCAAAACGATTGGTAGAACAAAAAAAGGATATAGTCATACTCTTAGACAGTATCACTAGGCTGGCAAGGGCTAATAATATGGTAGTTCCCCCATCAGGGCGCACCCTTTCAGGAGGACTAGATCCTGGGGCATTACATAGACCAAAGAGATTTTTTGGGGCAGCCCGAAATATAGAAGAAGGGGGTAGTTTAACCATTCTGGCAACAGCTTTGATAGATACAGGAAGTAGAATGGATGATGTAATATTTGAAGAATTTAAAGGCACCGGTAATATGGAGCTTCATTTAGATAGAAAACTACAGGAAAGACGAATATTCCCTGCAATAGATATTAATAAATCAGGAACCAGAAGGGAAGATTTACTACTTACAGCAGAAAGATTAGAGGCAGTATGGAATATCAGAAGAGCAATGAACAATATGAGTGTTGCAGAAATAACAGAAATACTTATTAGATACCTTTCCCGTACTAAGGACAATGATGAGTTTTTATTAAATATGAAAAACATTTTAATGGAGATGAGATAAAATAAATTCTTGTATATTTACAGCTATTGTCAACACTATAATAGTTTGTTATAATACTAAAAGCGTAGATAATGCTTATTACGATGTTATTAAAGTTGGAAAAGAGGTGATACCATAATGAAAGAAGGAATTCATCCAAAGTATGGTAAATCAATAGTTAGATGTGCCTGTGGAAATACCTTTGAAACAGGGTCAACAAAGGAAGAAATAAAAGTTGAGATTTGTTCTGAATGCCATCCATTCTTTACAGGAAAACAAAAACTTGTGGATTCAGGTGGACGAGTAGAAAGATTTAAGAGAAAATATGGTGTAAAAGAAGAAGCAACTAAATAAAGAAAAACAATAAGCTGGCCATGTAGTCAGCTTTTTAACTATGAAATAATATAGATATATACAATATTTTATTATCAGTTATACAGAAGTTAGAGTAATCCTAGATTTTATAAAATGAGCTAAAGGCTTTGATTTGAGGAACCAAAGATGATAACCATCCATCAAGTGTTAACAGACGCAGTTAGTATACTAAAAGAAAATAATATCAATACTCCTAGATTAGATGGGGAGGTTATTCTTGCCCATCTATTAGATTGTAAACGAATAGATCTTATACTCAAACATGATGAAGTTTTAGATAAAGAACAGGAAAGAGAATATATTAAGAGAATTAATTTACGAGCCCAGGGTATGCCTGTCCAATATATCACCGGCAATCAAGAATTTATGGGCTTAGATTTTCATGTAACCCCTGATGTTTTAATTCCTCGACCAGATACAGAGATTTTAGTTGAGGAAGCTATCCAAGAAGCAAGTCTTATGGATAAGCCCTTAATTATTGTAGAAATAGGGACTGGAAGTGGGGCAATAGCCCTGTCTTTAGCACACTACATTAAAGATGCCCAGGTTCATACTATTGATATTTCCCCTAAAGCTATAGCTATCGCAAAGAAAAATGCTAAAAAACTATCTTTGGAGGAAAAGGTTATTTTTCACCAGGGTGACCTATTATCACCAATCAAAGGTATTTTAGATGGGAAGGTAGATATATTAGTGTCTAATCCACCTTATATCCCAAGTAAGGATATTCTATCCCTCCAAAGGGAGGTTCAATTTCATGAACCTAGCTTGGCCCTTGATGGGGGTATAGAAGGACTAGACTTCTATAAGAGGATAATCGATGAAGTACTGGATTTTCTATCCCATCAGGCTAGGCTTATATTTGAAATAGGCCATGATCAAGGTGATAGGGTATCTGGAATGATTAGGGAGATGGGTATTTTTAGTGATATCAGGATTATTAAGGATTTAGCCAGTTTAGATAGGGTGGTTTT
>DUPX01000004.1 GCA_012838085.1 Eubacteriaceae bacterium | reverse complement strand
GATGAGGGCGAAACACGCTCCGAGCGCATACGATACCTTGACCTTTTCCCCTACGTCAACAAGCCCGCCATGCTGTGCGAATTTAGCGAGATGGGCGAGGTTGCGATCATTTACCATATCCTTGCCCCCATCGGTTATCTGCTTTTGCTCCTACTTGTAATTCGAACAGCTAGAAGTGGGAAAAAGAAGAAAAGAGCGGCGAGGAAACCCGCTCCACCTCAAATAATCGAAGGAAGGAGTGATACAGATATGTTTTGTTATAACTGCGGAAATAAGCTGCCGAAGGGAGTGGCTTTCTGTTCAGGCTGCGGAGTAAAAATACAGGCCAGTACCCCTAACATCTGCACTGCCTGTGGCGCAAATCTACCGGAGGACGCTGAATTTTGTATCAGTTGCGGCAAGGCAGTGAATTTAAGAACGCCGGAGCCGATGGAGGTAAGTCAAGGGACATCTTCCGCTCCCCCACAGGATGGCACGGGGCTGGTCGGCTTTTCCGATAGGTATAATTCGCCAGAGATACTAGCTGCCGCACAAAAAAACAAAAAAACCTCTATTGGCTGTATGTGGATATTGGTTTTCGTGCCACTCATCGGCTTTCCCGTCGCCGGTCTGCTGATGGAGGATTTTCCCTTTGGAGAATCCCTTGTTATCGGTGTTGGCATTGGACTTATCATGCTGGTCTTTAATTTGCTGGCGCTGCGAAAAACCAAGCAGCCCATGTGGGAGGGTGTGGTAGTCAATAAGTACAGCAAGGAGAAAAGCGAACATAGGGGCGGCGAGGAAGACAATTACCGAACCTATACGGAATACACCACGGTCATCAACAGCGACGCAGGCAAGAAAAAGACCATCGTGGAAAAGGACAGTGGGCGGCATATGTATGACTATCTGGATATAGGCGACAAGGTGCGGTTTCATCCGAAGTTCGGTACATATGAAAAATACGACAAATCAAAAGATCGCATCATCTACTGTAACGTGTGTTCTATGATGAATCCAATACAGAATGATCGCTGCAAGAGGTGCAATAATTTGCTATTTAAATAAAGAAGGAGGTAGATTTCCAATGGAACAATTCAATACATTGCTGGAGGCAGCGGAATGTGCCGTAACACGATGCAAAAGCTTCCGTTTTGCCACTTCCAATGATAGGTACGACGTAAAAGACTTGCTGGTGCTTGCCGAGACAAGCGATAGTGAAAATCCCATCGACGAGGACAGTTTTTATGTGGTATCACCAGCCGGAGCCATCGGTTTATGGGAGGACGGCGAGGACGTTGACTGGCTGTTTCTGACAGGCTCCATTACAGATGAAGATTTACCCACCACCCTTCAGACGGCTTCGCAAATCAAATTTTGCTTTAAATGTGGAAAGGAAGTTATTCCAGATGCTCGTTTTTGTGGAGCCTGCGGCGCAAAACTTAAATAGAAACATGGAGGAACTATTATAGATCAGAATAAAAGACTGTGAAATAGTTTGTGTATGAAAGTCCTCCAAGTTAAGTTAAATAAAAATAACTTAACTTGGAGGACTTTCTAATGGCAAGAAAAATACCAGAAATTATTAAACCTAATAAGAGAGAAATAACAACAAGAGATATTTCAAGTTATATACAGGAGATCTATGGCTATGGACTGTCAGAATCAATGGTAACAAGGATACTAATAAAATACTAACCACTATAGAAGAGTGGAGATAAAGGTCCCTAGAACAGGTGTATCCCTTCGTATTTATGGACGCTATTCATTACAATGTTAGAGATAATGGAATTGATATTAAGCATAAGGGAGTGTGGGTAGGGATTCCTAGGTGGGCTGGCATAAAAATTAGCCACTATAAACTTTTCTACTTATACAATTGTCCTATTTCCTTGACCCTTTCCTTCATCTTTTCCCTCAAACTATCAGGAGATATAATCTTTACCTTATTTCCAAAGATGGAAATCCACCCTAAAAATGTATCTGAAACTATAACATTAGTAATAATACAAAAACAATTCTCCTGTCTGTCACATATGGTTACATTTTTACCAAAACGATCTATAACCACATTTATCAATGAACTGTCAAATTGCAACTTCACACTTTCTTCCTTACCAGAAAACATATTGAAAATTTTATTTGAATAATCTGCAATATTAAAATCCCTATATTCTTCAATAATCTTTCTATTTTCATTGGTAATTATTATATCCTTCATCCTATCTACCCTAAAATTACTGATATCATCATATCTAGGATAATAGGCAATAAGATAGTAATTATCATCAGACCAACTGAGGGCATAGGGACTGGCATCATAGTATTGACCATTTCGCCTAAATCTTAGCCTTTTATCTATGGTATATTCAAAATATTTAAATCTTATTTGTTTATTTTTTTGGATGGCATTGTGAATAGCATCCACATTATAGTAGATACTTTCATTCATAGTCTTTATCCTATCTGCCACCACCACATTGCGGTTTAAGGATTTTCTTTCATATTTGCTACACATCTTCCCAATTTTTTTAATTAATTCCCTGCTCTTTTTATAGGTGATAAATTTTGAAGATTGGACAGCATCCACCAATAGCTTTAATTCTGCTAATTCAAAGTCCCGGGTGCCTATATAGTATTTATTGGCCCTTTCCTTTTCACAGATAATATCTAAACCAAATTGTCTTAATAGCTCAATATCCCAATATATAGCCTTTCTCTCCGCTGGGATGCCATAGCCTTCCAATTTGTCGATTATTTCGTTCACTGTTATCTTATGGTCCCAATCGGTGTTCTCCCATAAAATCTTATATAAATATAGGAGTTTAAGTTTTCTACTAGGAATCACTATATCACCCCCCGATCTTATCTTATTAATTCTATATCGGGAGATAAAATCCTTTATTTCATGATTTCAATCTCGGTAACACATTCCTTTTTTATCTTTTCCACTAGAAATTCCAATCCATTTATGACATTTGGCCGGATATCTCCACCTATTAGTATATACATGATATCATCGCCCAGTTCTAATTGTCCTTCATTAAGCCAAACCTTGGTATAAAAAATTCCATCCATCTTAAGGGTTTCTTTTATGGCTACATTCACCTTTTCTTGATTGTAGGTAAATTCCATTCCCTTTACAGAAGACCCATCGTCAATTCCTTGACGCACCTTCGCCTTAGGGCTTTGCCTTACAACACCATTGTGAATTAGAAACATACCTATCTTTAAAGCATCTGGACTGTTTTTTGCCTCCCTTAACCAATCCTCCATTGATGGGGGTGTTTTTTTCATTTTTCCTTGCCTCCTTTGATATTTCCATATAAGCTAATCCGTAAAAAAATTTAATTAATATCTAAATCCTAATTTTATTTTTGGTCTTTGATATTCAATCCTTGACTCACTATTCTCTCCCTTTTCATATTCCTGACGTATATTTTCCTCCTCCACTCCATCTTCCTCTGCATCTGGAATAAGTAAACAAATTACACTATTATTTGTAGTAAAGAGCACTTGGGCAAAGGCTTCTTCTTCAAATATATCATAAATTCTTCCCCCACTATATGTTCCTTTTACAACAGTATTAGGGCTATTCCCTACATATCCGACTTTTCCTATAAAGGGTAATAGGGCAACAATAGCCTCCTCATCATATTCATTGCCTTTATCCTTCACTAATTTTATGATTCTTCCTATCTCAAAGGGCTTCATTCCATAATAGTGATTTACACCGGTAATGGTTAGAAAGAAATTTTTCTTTTCCATTATATCCCCTCCCTTATCTTATTATATTAAATCTTAAGTACTAATAGTAGTACAGCTATTATAGAAGGTTTTTTTAATTCTAATTTAATATTAAAAGTTTTTTCCCTTAAAATTCTTCTACTTAAATAAAAAACTAGGGAACGGTCTCTTTATTTCTTTGAGAACCGTTCCCTAGTTTTTAATCTCACTAGTCATATACTTTTCCTTTCCTAGTGATTCAAGGTCTGGGTTTATCTTAAGTTTATTGCCTTACTTTTTATAAGGATTTTAACAAGAGATTCTTTTATTTGTGCCTAGGGCTTACTTCCTAAATCCAATAACTTCTTCAGATTTGGTTTTTCCTCCTACTTCCTTTTGGGTTTCGTGAGAGTTCGTCCCTATGACCCATTTCTAATGTTAAATCCTATTAAAGTCTTAAGTTTTGTCTCCCATTCCCTTGTGGTATTAATATACCCAGGATTATTTTTATTAAACATAATTTAGCAAAAATTTTTTATTTTTTTATTTGTCTACGGGAATTTTTTAGATAATCCCTCTCCCCTATCTTCTCTAAATCTTTATAGGCAAAGTAAAAGCTTATACCTGTTATGATTGCTGTAAATAAATCAGAAAAAGGCCTTGCATATAATAATCCTTCCAATCCCCATATTTTAGAAAAGACAATTATTGCTGGGATAAGTAATATAACCTGTCTTGTAAGGGTTAGGGCCATAGCCACCTTTGAACGTCCAATAGCTTGAAAGAAATTAGATGCAATTATTTGGAATCCTACAAAGGGAAAGAACAAAAACCATGTCCTAATAGCATAAGTTCCAAATCTTAATAAATCCTCTTCCCTATTAAATAGGGAAATTATTTGAACAGGGAAAAATCTTGTTGCCAGATAACTGGATAAAACTATTCCAGTAGCTGCCATAATGGCTAACCAGGTGGTTTTCTTTACCCTACTGTATTTTTTCGCCCCATAATTAAAACTAATTATAGGTTGGGCCCCCTGCTTTATACCTAATATAGGCATTACTAATAATGTTTGTATACTATTAATAATCCCCATGCCAGATACGGCAATATCTCCCCCTAATAAAAGCAAATTTTTATTTATTAGTATATGTAAAAGACTATTGGCTAATTGCAATAAGAAATCTGGCATTCCTAAGGAGGTGATTCTGGTAAATATATGAAATTTCACCTTCATATATTTTAACTTTAATTTATTTCTGCTTCGGTCTCCTAAAAAATATGACACCACCCAGATACAGGAAACACTCTGGGAAATAATCGTAGCTAAGGCGGCACCCCTCATGCCCATATTTAAAGCAAAGATAAAAATAGGATCCAATATGGTATTTAAACCAGCACCTAAAAACATGGATAACATTGCTATCTTTGGGTTTCCGTCTGCTCTAATAAAGTTATTTAAACCCACGCCTACTATTTGGAAAACTGCACCAAAGAATATTACTCTCATATATTCTACCGCATAGGGCAAAACTGTGCTGCTGGCGCCAAAAAAGTTAAGGATGGGGATTAAAAAAGTTTGTCCTAAAATAAGAAATAAAAGGCCTGCTATAGTCAATAAAACAAAAGTATTTCCCAAGGCTTCCTTTGCTTCTCTCTGTCTGCCTTGTCCTAATCTTATGGAAAATAGTGTAGCCCCTCCTACCCCAAATAGCACCCCCATAGACATTAAAATAATCATTATGGGGAAACCAATAGTAATACCGGCTAATCCATTACTTCCTATATCTTTTGCATTCCCAATAAAAATCATATCTACTACATTGTATAAGGCATTTACCATCATGCCTACTATGGCTGGAACAGAAAATCTAATTAATAGTCTAGATACTCTATCTTTTCCTAGTGGATTTATATATTCCATAAAATTGCAACCTTTCTTTATCTTTGGAGTTCTCTCTATCTTAAATTATATAATTTAGCCTAAAATAATTTATGAAAAGATTCTTTTTTCTCCCTTTAATTTTCTTATCTCTGTTATATCTTGGCTAACCTCTAAGGTCCCTCTATAATTACCTTTCCCATCCCTTAAGGCAAAATATTGAATAAGTATCATAGAATCCTTAGCCTGTATCCAAAACATTGTACTGTCTTTTTCATTATTTTTAAAGCTTGTTATTATCTCCTCTACTATATGTACACTAGCTGGGGGATGGCAGTTTTTTACTTCCCTTCCTATTATAGCAGGAGAACGGGGGAAGATTCTTTCCTTGGGGCGGGTGAAGAATCTAACCTTATTATGTTCATCTACAAAGGTTAAATCCACTGGAAGGGCATTAAAAATCATTAGCATCTGTTGAAAGGTTAGACTTCCTGTTTCTGTTTTAAAGATATTATGGCTATATTCTAAGGTATCAAAAGAATCTTTTTTCACTGTTTCTTC
This sequence comes from Eubacteriaceae bacterium, assembly GCA_012838085.1. Lineage (GTDB taxonomy): Bacteria > Bacillota > Clostridia > Eubacteriales > Garciellaceae > DUPX01. The sequence goes on along the minus strand of DUPX01000004.1, from coordinate 615 downwards.
TTTTTCTTTTCTTTCACCTAAAAAAGATAGTTGGTATTCTAAGCCTTGTTGGTACATATCCTGCCAATCATCAGGACTTAAGGTCTCTACCGCCGATGGAAAAAGTATTAATTCCTCCTTTTTTAATACCCCTAAAATTGCAAAAAACAAATTGCCCATGGATTGGTTTAATTCTACTTCTTCTATATTTTCTTTTGTGAGAAGGTCTATAGTTTTTTTAATCTTCTCCTTCACCTCATCATGAAGGGCCCACATTATAGAAAGACCTTTATATTTCTTCATAGTTTTTTCAAGATAGGGAAATAATATGTTTTCCTTCTTTAAATAGTGATGATTAATTTCCTGTAGTTCTTTCACCATAGTTAGTAAGGTATCCTTTATTTGATTAGGTGAATCACCATCTAATAATATTTCTTTTATCTTATCCGTTCTTTTTTGTAATGCTTTATTTTCTAGAATAAGTTCTGATAAGAATTTATATTCTTTAGGAGCCTCCCATTTATATGAAGACAGGCTTTTATAAAAAACATTTATAACCTTATCTAAAAATACTAATATCTCTTTAGCTTCTGTCCCTTCTAATAGTAAACTATAAAAGATCTCAAAGGCTTCCTG
>DUPX01000038.1 GCA_012838085.1 Eubacteriaceae bacterium | reverse complement strand
GATTCCACAATTAATTGTGGAAATACAGGTAAATTTATTATTAAAAATAAATTTGAATATATAGTATTAACATTCTAGTGTTTGAAGCTATACAATTATTTAAATTAAATATTAAAGTATATTTTGGAGTAGTAAACATATGAATTTTTAAAGAGAGCTAATGGTTGGTGGAAATTAGTAAAAGACAATGTTGAACTCGCCATAAAAAAATATACTCGGTAAAAGCCGTTATTTAAATTAAGCAGAATTATTATTAATTAACTAGGGTGGTACCGCGGGAAACCTCTCGTCCCTACAGGGATAGGAGGTTTTTATTTTATCAAATAAATATTATGCTAGGAGAGGTAAAAAGATGGTTTATAATTTTAACACTATTGAAAAAAAATGGCAAGAGGAATGGCTAAATACAAATAGTTTTAAAGCAGAAAAGAATGATCAGCCAAAATATTATTCTCTAGAGATGTTTCCTTACCCATCAGGTAAGTTGCACATGGGTCATGTAAGAAATTATTCTATAGGAGATGTTGTAGCACGATTCAAAAAGATGAATGGATATAATGTTCTTCATCCAATGGGCTGGGACTCCTTTGGATTGCCGGCAGAAAATGCAGCCATAAATAATAAAATTCACCCTAATATTTGGACCTGGGATAATATTAATAATATGGGGGAACAATTAAAAGGATTAGGAATAAGCTATGATTGGGATAGGGAAATAGCTACTTGTAGTCCAGAATATTATAAGTGGAATCAATGGATTTTTCTAAAAATGTACGAAAAAGGCTTAGCATATAAAAAAGAGGCAGCAGTTAATTGGTGTCCATCCTGTACAACAGTATTGGCAAATGAACAAGTGGTAAACGGAGCCTGTGAAAGATGCGAAAGTACAGTAGAAAGAAAAAATTTAAGTCAATGGTTTTTCAAAATTACCGACTATGCTGAAAGACTATTAAAGGACATGGAAAAGCTTGATGGTTGGCCAGAAAAGGTAAAGCTAATGCAGAAAAATTGGATCGGGAAAAGTGAAGGGGCAGAAATTACTTTTAAGATTGAAGGCATAGAGGATAAAATTAATGTATTTACCACAAGACCAGATACTATCTTTGGTGTGTCCTATTTAGTATTTGCACCAGAACACCCCCTAGTAGAGAAACTAATAGAATTTTCACCAAACAAAGAAAAAATTAGGAAATTTATTAAAGAAATGCAATCCTTAAGTGAATTAGATAGAACATCAACTGAGGCAGAAAAGATTGGGTTATTTATAGATGCATATGCTATAAATCCAATTAATGAAGAAAGGGTTCCTATTTTGATAGCAAACTATGTCTTAATGGATTACGGTACAGGTGCAGTTATGGGGGTGCCCGCCCATGATCAAAGAGATTTTGAATTTGCAAAAAAATATAACCTTCCCATTCCCATAGTTATTCAATCAAAAGAAGGCAACTTATCAGAGGATACCTTGGAAGAGGCTTATCCCGGAGATGGTATAATGGTTAATTCTGGTAGATATAATGGAATGGATAATAGGGAAGCCTATAAAGAGATTGTAAAAGAATTAGAAGAGAAGAACAATGGCAAGAAAACAATTACCTATAGATTAAGAGACTGGCTAATATCCAGGCAAAGATATTGGGGGACACCAATTCCTATAGTATATTGTGATGATTGTGGTATAGTACCCATTCCCTTAGAAGACCTTCCAGTAATACTTCCTACAGACTTAGAATTAAGGGAAGATAGGCATTCACCTCTATTAGACTCAGAAGAGTTTTTATATACCGATTGCCCAAAGTGTGGGAAGAAAGCAAAAAGAGAAACTGATACTATGGATACCTTTGTAGATTCCTCCTGGTACTATTTAAGGTTCTGTGATCCTCACAATGAAAAAGAGCCTTTTGATAAAGAAATTGTAGATTATTGGTTAGGAGTAGATCAATATATTGGCGGAGTAGAACATGCTATACTTCATCTATTGTACACACGATTCTTCGCAAAGGTATTATATGACTTAGATATGATTTCTAATGACGAACCTATAACAAACCTATTGACTCAAGGGATGGTGTTAAAAGATGGAGATAAAATGTCTAAATCCAAAGGAAATGTTGTCAGCCCAGAAGAAATAATAGAAAACTATGGGGCAGATACCGCCCGATTATTTATCTTATTTGCTTCTCCACCAGAAAGGGATTTAGAATGGAGTGAACAAGGTGTAGAAGGAGCCTATAGATTTCTTAATAGGGTATGGAGATTGGTTCAAGAATTAAAGGAAGAAATAAAATTACCTTATAATATTGAACAAAAAATGTTAAATCAAGTGGATAAAGATCTAAGATTTGTTCTTCATAGCACCATAAAAAAGGTTTATGAAGATATAGAAGAAAGATTTAATTTTAATACAGCAATAAGTTCTATAATGGAGTTAGTTAATGCCATAAATCATTATAGAGATAAAGATAATATCAATAGAGATTTATTAGGAGAGGCTATAGAGAGCTTAATAACCTTACTATCTCCTTTTGTGCCCCATATAACAGAAGAAATGTGGCAATTAATAGGAAAAAAGGATAGCATCCATAATCAGCCCTGGCCAAAATATGATAATGAAGCATTAAAAAGAGAAGAAAGGGAGCTAGTCATTCAAGTTAATGGAAAGGTAAGGGATAGAATTATTGTTCCAATAAATGCAACCAAGGAAGAAATAGAAAAGACTGCCCTAGAACAGGATAAAATAAAAGACTATATTGAAGGTAAAGAGATAATAAAAATAATTGTTATACCAAAGAGATTAATAAATATAGTAATAAAAACATAAATCATTGGGCTAGCTAAATTTTCAAGCTAGCCTTTAATATAAGGGGTGAAATTAATGGAAATATCCTTACAAGATATTAAAGAGGCAAGGAGGACTATCCAGGGAATTATAACACCTACTAGCTTAATTCCCAGCAAAATAATATCTTCCCTTTGTGGCAATCAGGTATTTCTAAAATGTGAAAACTTGCAGAAAACTGGATCATTCAAAATACGGGGAGCCTATAATAAAATAGCAAACCTAACAGAAGAACAAAAAAAGAGGGGAGTTATAGCGTCCTCTGCAGGTAACCATGCACAAGGAGTTGCTTTAGCTTCTGCCCTTAATGGAATAGAATCAACTATAGTAATGCCTGTGGGTGCTCCAGTAGCTAAGGTGATGGCAACACAGCAATATGGTTCAAAAGTAGTCCTTTATGGCAATGTTTATGATGAAGCATATGAGAAGGCAATAGAAATACAAAGACAAAATAAAACCACCTTTATTCATCCTTATAATGATCCTTATGTAATAGCCGGCCAAGGCACAATTGGAATTGAGATATTTGAAGAAATACAGACTATAGATGCTATTATTGTCCCAATCGGAGGTGGTGGTTTAATCTCTGGAATAGCCATAGCAGCAAAGGCAATAAATCCTAAGGTGAAAATTATTGGAGTAGAAGCAGAAAAGGCCTCCAGTATGAAAGAATCATTAAAGATAGGTAAAATACATACCTTAAAATCAGCAAATACTATAGCTGATGGAATAGCAATAAAAACACCTGGGGATATTACCTATAATATTATAAAATCCCTAGTAGATGAAATAATAGTTGTATCAGAGGATGAATTAGCAAATGCTTTATTTATATTCCTAGAAAAGGAAAAAATACTTGCAGAAGGGGCGGGTGTTGCATCTGTAGCAGCATTAATTCACAATAAAATAAATATGGTAAATAAAAAAATAGTAGCTTTGATATCAGGTGGGAATATTGATATGAATATGGTTATAAATATTATAGATAATAGTTTGTTGAAAAATGGAAGAATGGCGGAAATCATAGTTTCCATACCAGACAAACCTGGTAATTTACAAATACTATTAGAAATAGTTGCTAAAACAAGGGCAAATATATATTCCATCTTTCAAACCAGGTTAAAGCCATATGTAAATATCGGCTTTCAGGAAGTATCTATGGTACTAGAAACTAGAGACCATCACCATATTAAAGAAATTCAAGAGGAATTGACAAGAAATGGTTATACAATTATAGAAGAATGATATACAATTGAATATACAATCACTCAATTATTGTTAGATAAATGCTTATATATTTATAAATAGGAGGTATTACCATGCAAAAAGAACCTATTAATTCACCTAATGCACCAGCTGCAATAGGTCCCTATTCCCAAGGAGTAAAAATAGGAAATCTATTTTTTACATCTGGACAAATGGCTATTGATCCTAAAACAGGGGAGTTTATAGGAGAAGACATTCAAGCAGAAACAAAACAAACATTAGATAACATAAAAGCAATTTTAGAGGCAGCCAATACCAATTTAGAAAATGTTATCAAAACTACAGTATTTATTAAAGACATGAATGATTTTGGCAAGATAAATGAAATATATGGCCAATACTTTACAGAAAACCAACCAGCTCGGTCTTGTGTAGAGGTTGCCCGACTACCCAAGGATGCAAATATAGAAATAGAAGTTATTGCAGTGATACCAGAATAACAATAAAACAGGATGAAGTTTTCATCCTGTTTTATTGAAAGACTTTAGGATTTTAAGGCCTTGATTTTACCTATTGTTAAGCCAGTGTCAAATTTTTTCCAGCCATCATTAAATTATTATTCTTATCCAAACATCCTTCTTCTACGTCTTCTCTTCTTCCTAAAGTAAACATAAGTCCTATACAGAAGAAACAACACAATAAATACTCCAATATATTGCCATATACTAAAGTCTTTTATAAAAGTAGATATAAGACTAGGTTTTTCTACACTTTTATCTGCAATCAATGGAATACTCCCAATTTCTTTTTCCCCTAATGAAAAAACTAAAGTACCTAATACCTCATCCTTTTCAATAGGTAGAGTTATTTTATCAGGCAAATCAACTCTTTGAATAATATTCTCTTTTTGATTTTCTAAGCATAAGTATTCAAAACCATCTCCTGCTATAGCAGATATAGTATCCCCCTTATCATTTAAAGATATTTCTTTTACCACATCCCCTTTGTTTATGATTATCTGAGATGTAAAATTCTTAAAAGCATAATCAAATAAGGTATGGGTGTCTTCATATACTTGGGTGACTGTACTATTTAGTATTACACTTATAAGATCGATGTTTCCATCACTAGCACCACCCACTAAAGAATAGCCTGCCTTAGAGGTATAGCCAGTTTTTATACCAGTAGCTTTTTCATAATAATAATTTTTATATTTGGTATTTCTAATAAGACGATTAGTATTATATAGATACCTAGTTTCTTGTTTATTAGTAGCAGGTATTATGTATCGAGAAGTGGATATTGCTTCCCTAAAAATAGAATTTTTCATAGCTTCTTTGGCAATTAAGGATAAATCTCTAGCCGTTGTATAATGATTGTTATCATGAAGTCCATGGGGATTAACAAAATTAGTATTTACAGCTCCTAACTCTTTAGCTCTATTATTCATTTTTTCTGCAAATTTTTCTACTGTTCCTGATATATCTTGGGCAATAGCTACAGCAGCATCATTTGCAGAATCTATCAATAAAGCAAATAATAATTGCTCCCTAGTTATTAATTCTCCAGGGATTAGATATATTTGACTACTACCCTGTTCAATTAAATCCGGTACATCCTTATTAATCTCTATAACCTTTTCAAGATTTCCCTCTTCCAACAATAGCAAGGCAGTCATTATCTTTGTAGTACTGGCAGGATAAAGTCTTTCATCAATATTTTTTTCATATAGAATTTGACCAGTATTGCTCTCTATTAAAATTGCAGAAGGAGATAAAATGTTTAGCTCCTTAGCAAAGGTAAGATTTGTAAGTAGGAAAAATATAAGTATTGTGATAAAAAATATTTTGCGATACATAATTTTATGGCCTCCTAAGATGAGATTTACTATTCTAGTATAACAAAAATTAATAGTGTTAGGTACATTAAATTGTTAGAAATAAGAGGAAAACATTATAATAAGTCGAATTATAAGAAGATGGGGGGATAAGGATGGGAAATTATATCAAAGAAAAGAAGATATATTTTATAATTATTGGTATAATACTTCTTTTAATAGGGGGAATCTGGTTTCATCATAATGAAAATAAAAAATCAATGCTAATAATAGATGATAATAAAAAGATGGAAGATGCAAACAAAGAACATTGGGAAGAAAATAACTTGCAAGAGACAGAACAAACACAAGAAACAAATAAAATTATGGTACATATTATAGGCCAAGTAAAAAATCCAGGTGTAGTTGAAATGAATGAGGGTGCAAGACTTATTGATGCAATAAAAGAACTTGGAGGTGCCACAGCAGAAGCAGATTTAGAATATGTAAATCTTGCTCAAAAGCTAAGGGATGAGGAGAAAATATACATACCCAAGAAAGGTGAAATACCTAAGGAAGAGATTATTAATGCCATAAGCACTAATTCAGGAAGTAAAAATAGTGATATAATCAATATTAATACCGCCAGCCTAGAACAATTAAAGACCCTCTCAGGAATAGGTGATGTATTAGCCAGTAATATAATAGAATACAGGGAAACCAATGGAGGCTTTAAAAACAAAGAAGAATTAATGAATGTAAAAAGAATAGGGGAAAAAATATATAATAGTATAAAGGATAAAATAAAAATATAATCCATGGAAACTTAAGGCCTGTAGAAATATATAAGAGTAAATACTTTGTTTATCTTAAAGATTTGACCATTAGGTCAACTATTGCTATACAATTCTTTACAGAAAGGAAGAGTAAAATGACAAAAAAATATAGATTAACCCAAATGGTCAGAAGCTCTGGCTGAGCAGCAAAAATAGGGCCGGGGGCCTTAGAAAAAGCACTAAAGGACTTAAAAGTAAATAAAAATGAAAATTTATTAGTAGGAATAGACAGCTCTGACGATGCAGCCATATATAAAATAGATGAAGAAAGAGCAATAGTACAAACATTGGATTTTTTTACTCCTGTAATAGATAGTCCGTATTACTTTGGACAAATTGCTGCAGCAAATTCATTAAGTGATATATATGCAATGGGAGGTACCCCATTAACAGCTATGAATATAGTGTGTATTCCAGAATGTCTACCAGAGGAGATATTAGGAGAGATTTTAAAAGGGGGAGCAGACAAGATAGCAGAAGCCGGAGCCCTTCTGGTAGGAGGTCATAGTGTAGATGATAATGAACCAAAATATGGTTTATCAGTAACCGGTATGGTTCATCCTTTAGAATTTAGAGCTAATTCTCATGCCCAACCAGGAGATATATTAATATTGACTAAACCTATAGGGCTAGGCATTATAAATACAGCAATAAAAGCAGATTTTGTCTCAGGAGATGTAATAGATAAGGCAATATATATAATGGCATACCTAAATAAAGATGCCAAAGATGCAATGCAGGAAATAGGTATTAATGGATGCACAGATATAACAGGATTTGGACTATTAGGCCATGCTTATGAAATGGCAAAAGCCAGCAATGTATCAATAGAAATAGAATATAATCAAGTACCTATAATAGAAGAAGCAATAGAATTAGGTGAAATGGGCTTTGTACCTGGAGGAGCATATGCAAATATAGAATATGTAAAAAATAAGACATTATGGGCTGAAAACACACCAGATGTTATAAAGAAAATCTTATGTGATCCACAAACCTCTGGAGGGTTACTAATAACTATAAAAGAAGAAAAGGCTCATGAATTATTAACAAGATTAGAAAATACACTAAAAACACCTTATGCCCAAATAGGTAGAGTATTACAAAGAGGTAAAAAGGAGCTAGTAATAAAATAAAAGGGCTATTATTCCTCGTTTTAAATTGTATTAAACTACAGTAATAATAGGAGGATAAACCATTGAAAACAAAAAATGAAATTCTAAAAACAATACCATCAGTTGATCAAATATTAACATTACTCCAAATACAAAAATTAAACAATATAACATCCCATAAAAATATTGTGAGTTCAATTCGTGAGACCTTAGAAAACATACGTCAAGAAATAATGAATTTAAGTGAAGAAGAAATACTTACATATGATTTAAGTCTAGCCCAATTAATAAGACAAATAGAAAAAACAATAGAAAAGAATACAACTATGAGTTTAAGACCAGTAATAAATGCCACTGGGGTAGTTCTTCATACCAACTTAGGCCGCTCTTTATTAAGTGAGGAAGTAAAAGAGGCCCTCTGGTCAGTAGCAAGTGAATATTCTACATTGGAAATAGATGTAGATACTGGAGAAAGGGGTTCTAGATATACTCATGTAGAAAAATTATTATGTAAACTAACAAAGGCAGAAAGTAGCCTGGTGGTAAATAATAATGCGGCAGCAGTAACCTTAGTACTAACAACCTTGGCAAAAGATAAGGAAGTAATAGTATCCAGAGGAGAATTAGTAGAAATAGGAGGTTCCTTTAGAATACCAGAAGTAATGGAACAAAGTGGTGCCAAATTAGTAGAGGTAGGTTCTACAAATAAAACCCACCTAAAAGACTATGAAAATGCTATCAATGATAATACAGGGGCATTGCTAAAGGTTCATACAAGTAATTACAAAATATTAGGTTTTACAAAAAGTGTATCTACTCAAGAAATAGTAGAATTAGCGAGAAAACACAATCTTCCCTCTATAGAAGATGTAGGTAGTGGAGTATTAATAGATCTGACTCAGTATGGCCTTTCACCAGAGCCTACTGTTCAAGGAGTAGTTGCAGCAGGTATGGATATAGTGACTTTTAGTGGTGATAAGCTATTAGGGGGACCCCAGGCAGGAATAATAATTGGTAAAAAAAAGTATATAGACCTTATTAAAAGACATCCATTAAATCGTGCTCTGAGAATAGATAAGCTCACCCTGGCAGCTTTAGAAGCTACTTTAAAAATCTATGAAGAGGAAGAGGATATTATAAATAGAATTCCCACCCTTAGAATGTTAACAGTTCAAAAAGAAACACTTTATAAAAGGGCACAGGAATTAAAGGATAGACTAACCTCATCTCTTGAAAACTTTGCTCAAATCAAAATAGAAGAATCCCAATCCCAGGTAGGGGGAGGAGCACTACCTTTAGAAAAGCTACCTACCTATGTAGTAAGTTGTTATAGTGAAAATATTTCCACCAGCCAATTAGAGAAAGAACTAAGATACGCAGATAAACCTATTTTCGCTAGAATATTTAAAGATAGGGTATGTTTCGATATGCGTACCCTCACAGACAAGGACATAGAAGATATAGATAAATCTCTAAAAAACATACTTAAAAATAATGGGGGATACTAATGGAGAATATTATCATCGGTACAGCTGGCCATATAGACCATGGTAAAACCACATTAATAAAAGCACTCACTGGCCGGGATACAGACAGGTTAGCAGAAGAAAAGAAAAGAGGTATTTCTATAGAATTAGGCTTTACTTACTTTGATTTGCCTAGTGGAAGAAGGGCAGGAATAATAGATGTACCTGGCCATGAAAAATTTATTAAGAATATGCTGGCAGGGGTAGGGGGAATAGATATCGTAATACTTGCTATAGCAGCAGATGAAGGGGTTATGCCTCAAACCCAGGAACATTTAAACATCTTAAATCTACTTCAGGTAAAAACAGGAATAATAGCCCTGACTAAATCTGACATTGTAGATGAGGAATGGATAGAGATGGTTACAGAGGAAGTAAGAGAAGCTACAGCAGATACCTTCTTAAAAGATGCTCCAATAATACCAGTATCTTCAACTAAAAAGACTGGAATAGATAAGTTGATAGAACAAATAGACAATCTTACGGCCAAGGTAAAAAATCGGGACAATACCAAATCCTTTCGGCTACCTATAGATAGAGTGTTTACAATTACAGGAATTGGGACTATAGTTACAGGGACTTTAGTAGAAGGGACAATTAATATAAACGACAATGCCATGTTATATCCTGGTGCAAAAATGGTTAAGATAAGAAGCTTACAAGTTCATGACTCAAAGGTAGACAGGGCAAGTGCGGGCCAAAGGGTGGCAGTAAATTTAAGTAATATAAAAAAACACCAAATATCTAGAGGAGATGTGTTAGCACAGATAGATTCCCTACAGGACACTATAATGCTAGATGGTAAAATCACCCTTCTAAAAGATTCACCTTTTCCAATAAAACATAATGATAGAGTACACCTATATATAGGTACCAGCGAGATCTTAGCAAGGGTATCCTTACTGGATAAAGAAGAATTGTTAGCTGGTGAAGAGGGCTATGCTCAATTTATCTTAGAAAAATCTACTACAGCAAAACCAATGGACCATGTTATAATTCGCTTCTACTCACCAATGATAACAATAGGTGGGGCATTAATTCTAGATATCAATCCTCCGAAAAAAAAAAGATATAAGGAGGATATAATAAAGGAATTAAAGCTAAAGGAAAAGGGTGATCCAAGGGATATCCTATTACAATTTTTAAACTTCCAGGCTTTAGATCTTATGCCCTTAGAGAATATATATAAAAATATAGGAATTTCCCCAAAGGAAATGGAAAAGGCATATAAAAGCCTTCTAGAAGAAAAGTCTATAATAATGTTCAAGATTAATGAGGAAATATTCTTAATCCATAAGGGAGTAGTAGGGGAATTAATAAAGAGGATTTCAAATTATTTAGAAGATTATCATAAAAAACATCCATTAAAACCTGGAGCACCAAAGGAAGAGGTTAGAAGTAAATTTCTAGGAAAGACCAGAGTAAAAATAGTAGAAGAACTATTTAAATACATGAAAGATAGGGACTACTTAAAAATAGAAAGAGAGACTATTGCTCTTAGGGATTTTGAAGTAAGACTAACAGAACAACAAAAATCTATAGCAGATAGGATAGAAGAAGAATTTATAAAGGAAAATTGCAACCCACCAAGACCAGAAACAATTTTAAATAATAAAGAAGAAGAACAGGTTTTTCAGGCCCTAGTAGACTGGGGTAGCTTAATAAAGATTGGCGAAGAAATATACTTTCATAAAGCCACTTATGAAAATTCAATAATAATACTAAAAGAATACTTAAAGGCACATAAAGAAATAAATGCAGCAAAATATAGAGACCTACTAAAAACTAGTAGAAAATTTGCCATAGCTCTGTTAGAAAAATTTGACCAAGAAAAAATAACCAAAAGAAAGGGAGATAAAAGAACACTTTATTAGCCTAGTAGTTATAAGGGAAATAGGAGCGTAAGAGACATAATAAAAGAATAAATTGAAAATTAAGAAAAACATATTAAATTTACTATATTTAAGTAGTATTTGATGTTATAATGTTATTTATATGGGGATAGATGGGTGCTGGTGTGCCTCCTGGTCTTCAAAACCAGTTGCGGGGCGTTAAGAGCGTCCTGGGTGGGTTCGATTCCCACATATTCCCGCCATTGTATAAGAACTTAAAATAGCCGAGATTATCGGCTATTTTTCAATATTAGCTATATTTGTTTTACAGCATTCAAAAATATAGTCTTTATTAAAACAAAACTATAAACTTATTGTCATCCCACCTTATACCATATTTTTTTCAACATATACTGATAATTTTCCTAGGCAGTTTACATAGTTACCAAATTCATTATCGTACCAACCGAATATTTTTGCATGGGTCACTGGTATATTTACATCTTGTTGAGTGTCTATTCCAGATTCTCTTAGAGTGTCTGCTGCTATGTTTAAGAATCCTGTTCTAGTGTGGTTTTCTACCCCTTCTATTATTATTGCAGCTTGGTAGCCCATTAGGTCTGAGGAGACATTTTGTTCCTCACTAAAGACTAGTAGATCTTTTTGTGCTCCTTGGGATGCATTTTTATATATATTATTTATAAATTCCCTATCTATTATCGGATCTCCTGTTTCATTTAATTCAGTGCGGAAGGTAATATTTAGTGATATTAAGGATACTGTACTAGTTGGTACCCTTACTGAATCTGCCATAAATCCTACCTTTTTTATCTCTGGAAGGACTTCTTCTAAGGCTATAGCTGCCCCTGTAGATGTGGGGATTATATTATTAAATACTGATCTATTCCTTCTGAGGTCTGTCACTCCTGACTTTGGTGCGGCATCTAAGATATTTTGGTTATTAGTGGCTGCGTGTACTGTAGACATGGAAGCAGTGATTATTCTAGAAGTTTCCTCTGTATCCAGTAGGGGTTTTATCATATGGGCTAGACCTGTTGTGGTACAGCTTGCCGCTGAAAGTATATGGTGACTAGAGGGATCATAATTGAAGTGATTTACTCCATATACAAATAGCCCACTATCCTCTGGCATTTTCTGTGATGAGTCCTTTATCTTAAAGGGGGCACTGGCTATTACTTTTTCTGCTCCTCCCTCTAAGTGACCTCGAATACTTCCCTTAGGGTGATCTGCTGGTAGGGTAGGATCTAAAAACACACCAGTACAATCCACTACCAGCCTTACCCCTTCCTTTGCCCAATCTATATCTCTAGGATTTCTTTTCTTTCTTAAAACCTTTACTGTAATTCCGTTTATTTTAAATATACAATCTTCTTCATCCTCAATTGTTATCTCACAGGACTTACCTGTATAACCAAACAAAAATCTATTAATAGAACCATATGTAGAGTCTTTTGTAAGATAGTGGATAATATCTTCTGGCCTCTTACCTATTTGTCGTCCTGCATTTATTACTATACTATCAAAGTGTCGGAGGTTAAGGTGATTCCATAGGGTAAGTTTTCCGATACGGCCTATTCCATTAATTCCTAAGATTTTCTTGCTTTTTAAAGGTAATTCCATATTAGCAACACTCCTAACTTTTTTGTTATACTAATTTTATCATAGATATAATGGTTTTCCTAGATTGATTGCCACTAAATATTTCAACGGATATAATTATGTCATAATATATAATATATATTTCACACTAAAGATATATTATAATTCATTTAATATATCATATTCTCCTTCAAAGATATTTCCTAGATTGCCATCTATAGATAGTCTGTCTCCTGATTTAAAAACCTTTTCATTTATGGTACAAAATTTTTCTACTTCATTTACTATTAATTCTTTACAATTAACTATACATACTTTTCCCATGCTACCTGCAGTCACAGCTGCATGGGAGGTTATCCCACCTTTTGCTGTTATAAGACCGTGGCATTTAAATATCATGGGAATATCATCCGGTACTGTATCTGGTCTTATTAATATTAGTTTTTTCTGTGGATATTTTTGGCTATAGTAGTCTAAATCCTCCATATCAAAAACCAATATTCCAGATAGTGCTCCTCCACCAACACCTATCCCTGATCCTAAAAATTTCATTTGTTCCGGACTTAAGACAAAGGTGGATAGGGATTTTTGTTTTTTTAATTTTTGTTTTCTAGTTTGTAGTATATATAGGTCTTTGGGATGCTCTGATTCAAAAGTGAATTCTATTTCTTGGTGAGTAAAACCATAATCTTCTATTAGCTGAATAGATAGCTCTAATAATGCATCATAAATCTTCGGAAATGCTGATTCCAAGGAGATATTACTATAGGTATACTGATACTTTCTTTGGTTTTCACTTATTGGTAGTGTATGAACGAGTCCAGAAACTATATCCTCACCCTGACTATACAGGGTAAAATCTCCGTATAGATTTATACCTGGTTTGTTATTTAGAGGGCTGCTAGTAAAGACTACACCTGTTCCAGAATTATAGGAAAGATTACCTAGTGCCATTTTTTGAACAATTACGGCTGTTCCCCATTCATCGGATATTTGTAAATGCTTCCTATAGAATATTGCCCTATCAGAAGACCAAGAATCTATAACTTTAAATATTGCTTGTTTTAGCTGTTTTAATGGATTGTATTCTATTAAAATATTATTATCTTCTAGTACTTTCTTATAGGCATTTATCATATCTTTCATTTGATCTGGAGTGAAGTTTGCCTTTAATTCTACCTTATGTCTCTTTTTATATTCCATTATTATATTATCAAATATATCTCTTTCTATGCCATATGCCATACCCCAGCTTTGAATAAATCGCCTATAACAATCCCAAGCTGTCCAGGCATGGCCAGGTTTTTTACTTAATGCTTCTGCTATTTCATCATTCATACCTACATTGAGGAAGGTTCTCATTGCACCAGGCATGGAAAAAGCCGACCCAGAACGAACAGAGAATAACAAGGGATTTCTCGGATTCCCAAACTGTTGATTTGTTTGTTGTTCTACTTCCCAAATATGGTTTAAGATAAGTTGTTCTAATTCTTGTACTATATAGGGATGTTCCTGTACATTATCTTTATGCCTGAAAACTTCGGTAGTTAAGACAAAGCCTGGAGGTATGGGGAAGTTATAGGAAATTAGTTTTTTTAGAAAATATGCCTTTGCTCCGAGAAAAACTGGGTTATCCATCTCTATTGTTTCTTGACTTAAAGAGCTTATTGTCAAATCCGGGTCATAGGTCATCATTTGGCTAATAAACTCGCTAGTGTAATTATCTACCATATTTCTTAGGGTACTTAATATACTAGTAATAAAATTATCCAAGTCTTGAACTAAGAAGGCAGATGTAAGATTATCCCTAAAGAATTTTTCTGATTCCATATGATAGAGATGTTTTTCATCTATATCTGGTGGAATTTTTTTATTCAATTGGGGGATTATTATTTTTAAAGGACTTTTATATACATCTAAAAAATATTCATTAATTATTTGTTTAATATCCTGTGCCATAAATTGAAATATATTTATATATTGGTCCAATGTAAAGCTAGGGGAGGTTAGGCTGTATTTAAACATCTCTAGATTGGAATTAAATCCTTGATTATTAATTCCATCCAGCTCTAAACCTTGCTTAAATAATTCTAACACTTTCAATATATGTCTAAAGGTCTTTGCAGTAATATATTCAAGATTTAATGTTTGTATTAGCCGAACCATTAGTCCTTGGGCTACCTTCTCCAATCTGTACATTAACCCTAGGGCTTCGAATTTTGGCTCAATGTATTGGCCATACATTGATGGGATTCCGATTGCTACATGGCGCTTATAATAAATATTTTCTAGAGCGGTACTTTTTTTTGGATCTAGGATTATATGTTTTAGATGCCTCATAAAGGTATATAATTTGATTAGTGCATTTTTATAATCATTTTTATTAAAAAAGGATTCCAATTGTTCTAGATCTTTATCTTTAAAGAATCTATAATCTCTTAGCATTGTTATTATATTTTCTGTTTCTAAGGAGTATTTTTCTAGCAATAGGCTATATAATTGGAGAAGGTATAATACCCTTTTTTTATCATTAGCTGTCCCTATACTTAAGTTATTTATTTCTAATTCTAATTCTTCTAGATTTGATTTTAACAGTTCTTCAGGATCACAATTCTTTTTATTACATAGTGCTTTTAATACTGTGTGGACATTGATAAACCAAGGACTTTTAGTGTCTAGTTGATTATATACATCCTGGGGAACAATATTCTTTAGTGGTCTAAAATCTCCATCATGCCAATACTGAATTATTCTCTTGGTTAACTCTATATGGGTATTATTACTCTCGGTATGGGTTTGTTTTCTAAGAAAATGAATTAATCTGTCCTTTCTTTTGGATAATTCATCTACAGCAGTGGTTACCTCCCTTAATTTACCCTCTGCTCCTATATCCCTAAAGTATACTGGGAATATCCTTGCTAATTGTTTCATTTGTCTATATACGGGTTGTATTTCAGCATTTAGGAGCTTTGTTACATCCCTTTGGAAAAGGTCAGTATCAGATATAAAGATTCCTCCTAATTTTAGATTAACTATCAATGCAGAAAGGAGTTCCCTCATAGCCAATGGAGAGTAACCAATAAGCTCTAGCCATACTCTTATGTTTTTTACATGATTTGTATTTACTTGTATTTGCCAATCACTATTAATATTTAGCTGACCTGGATAAATAAAACCTAGCCCTGTCAGTTCTTTTATAAAATGAGATATTATCTTATCATCTTTTATATTGATTACTTCTTTTCCAAGGGTCAAAATACAATCTAGCACAGTATTTGCATGTTCTTCTTTAAGCTCTTTAAACAGGGATAGGATATTGGACAGAAATAGTATTATTTCTTCATTATCTAATTCTTTTAATACACTTCTTAATAGTCTATTCATATCATATAAGAGGTGGTCTTTTAATTGAACCATGCCCGGAAGATGAAGAAGGTAGTTGATATAATAGATTTTTTCTAATGAGGTATCAAATTGGTCTGTTAGTCTACGAAAATGGTTTGAAATATCATTGAAGAAAAATAATTCCTGTAGCCCTTGCCAAGTATCAGTATTTTCTAAACGACTTCTAAGTTCTTTAAAGAAAGGTTTTTCCATGTTTATTATCTTTTCTGCATTTTGGGGCTGAAATAATACACTTTTCCCCTTAAACCATTCCTCAGCTTTAGAGGTGTTTTCCCAATAATCAATACATTTTTCTAGTAATTCTTTGGTCATTTTAACTACTATTTTATTATATTCTTTGCTGGCTGCTATTTTATTTAAATAGGACTTAAAATATCCAGAGTTTCTTATATACAATAATTCATTTTTCTTTATATCTTTTTTTACTATTTCAAGACATCTATGGATAATGGAACTTGGGTAATTATCTAGTTTTGCAAGGCGATCCATAAACTTTATTAGGGTGGTAATTAAAAGCTCCCTCTCACCTTCACTTAGATTTTGTTGTAAAAGCTTTTCAAATATATCCACTAATATGTTAAGAGCCTTTTCTGATTCAGGGACAGAATTATAAAACCATAGGTCAGTAAGACTTATATTGTGAAGATTTTCTATTACATATTTATAATTAATATATTGATGATTTAGCTCTAATATAAATTCTTTTGTCCTTTTATATATGCCCCAATAGGACTTTGATAATTCTGCAAACCATTGTTGATCTTCAGGTATATTCATTTCAATGTCCCGGGTTTGGGCTAAATTTACCTCTAAGGCTTTTGAAGAAAAACCTTTTTCCATTTTTCGTACCTCCAAATCATAAAAAATTATATTAATATTATATCATAAAGGACTTTTATAATACTTTGGTTTTATGGAGAACAAATTAAGGGCTTTATTATGTATGAAAACAGGGTGACGGAACATATTAATAATAGTGCAGATTTTGTTATTGGAGTTATATTATAACAACAATAAAAATTATGGAGGGAGTTTTATATGTTCAATAGCCTTAGGGAAACAAGGAAGTGGGACGGAGGTGTATTAGAGATGGTTTTAGAAATGAGAGAAAGTGATTATTTTTCTATTTATGATAATCTTAGCCCTAAAGTAGCTGAAGATATTATAAAGCAATATCTTAGATTTCGAGGAGATGATGGAAGGGCAAAAGATATTCAGATTAATCACAATACAAACACTCATATAGTTAGGATATCAGGGAATATACACTATTTTGATAATGATAAAACCCACCTAGATTATTTACCTTTTACATAGACAAAATATATTAATACTTGAAGTGAACATATCAAAAAGGATATAATAATAAAAATTCTAGGCCTAGGAGGACATTTATTTGAAAAAAATTATTATATCCTTTTTCATTATTGCATTGCTTTTATTACCCATACAGGTATTAGCTATAGAAGATAATACAGTTGAAGAGATACAATCTTTAGATGATAATTTTGACGGATATGGGGAGGAAATAGAATACCCTACAGAATTCTACCGGGCTCAGATTATAAAAGTTAGGGAAGAACCCCTTCTGGATGAAGACTTGGCTGGCCAAGGTTTCCCTGATATTTATCAAGTAGTGGAGCTGGAAATACTAGATGGTAAATTCAAGGGGGAAAAATACACTATAGACCATATTAATATGGGAAGTGCAGCCTATGATATTTGGGTAAAAGAAGGGGATAAGGTGATGATATTTGCTGAATTAACAGAGGGGAAAGATAGTATTGTTAATGTATATATCTCTGACTTTGTCCGCTGGCCCCATTTAAGAAATTTAACAATATTATTTATTATACTACTTATAATAATTGGTAAATGGCAAGGGGTAAAATCTTTGATAGGTCTTGGAGTAACTGCTTTGTCGATAGTATATTTTTTATTGCCATTAATGTTAAAGGGATATAGTCCTATTATTTTAGCAATAATAGTCTGTATATTCTCCACCATTGTAACCATATTTATTGTTTCAGGATTCACTCTAAAGTCTATATCTGCAATAATTGGTACCCTATGTGGTGTATTGATTGCTGGGATAATATCCTATGGTTTCGGAAATATTGCGAAATTGACAGGGTTAAGTGCCCAGGAGGCTCAGATGTTAATGTTTATACCACAGGGTATAGAATTTGATTTTAAAGGTTTATTATTTGCCGGAATTATTATTGGTGCCCTTGGTGCAGTAATGGATGTTGCTATGTCAATTTCTTCAGCTATGGATGAGATAAGGAGCAATAATACTTCTATTGCTACTAAGGACTTAGTAAGATCTGGATTGGTTGTAGGTAGAGATATCATGGGGACCATGTCAAATACCTTGATTTTAGCTTATACAGGTAGTGCAATACCACTATTATTATTATTTATTGCTTATGAAACATCTATTGTCAATGTATTAAATCTAGATTTAATAGCTACTGAGGTAGTCCGGGCCCTTACAGGAAGTATAGGTCTTCTGGCATCTATTCCAATAACTGCTTTAATGTATGGCTTGTTAAGAAAGAGGGAAGAAGGTTAAATATGATATGAGACGGCCTCTTTTCAATATATTAGCTATATATATTCTAGGTATTATCTTAGCAAAAATTCATAACTATATCTTGATAATAATCCTAAGTATTATTTTATTAGGGCTTATTTTACTTTATAGAAATAAAAAGTTGATATTCTTATTATTTTTCTTTAGCTTATTAACTGGATATTTTACTGGTATTATTCATATTAACAGGGAATCAAACCTGAGTTTTTTAGAAAATCAAAAAGTATTAATACAGGGGCAAGTAATTCAACCACCACTGATTAAAGAAGATAAGATAGAAGTCTATATTAGGACAGATAAAATAGTGAAAGATGGCAAAGACTACTTAATAGAAGAAAAAGTGCTAGGAAATATATATTTTTATGATGAAAGTAAGTCTAATATTAGTATTTCTGAAGGGAACATTATTAGGTTTCAAGGAAGAATTAAACTTCCTAAAGAGAAACGAAATCCTGGAGGATTTGACTATTCTACATATTTAAAGACTAAAAATGTATATTCTACCCTATCCATAGGAGAAGAGTCTGTCGAAGTATTAGGGAAAAAATCATTAGGAATGGTTAGGGATAATGCATTTAATATAAAGGCTAATATTATAAAGGTTATAGAAGAAAACCTATCTAAAGACCATGGAGACTTGCTAAAGGGAATAATTTTTGGGGAAAAGGATTTAGATAATAGTATTAGGGATAATTTTGTAGACTCGGGAATTGCACATATTCTAGCAGTGTCTGGTCTTCATGTAGGGTTTTTAGTTAGCTTTGTATACTTTATAACTAAAATTTTAAGGATTTCTAATCCCTTTAAACTAATTATAATAACAATGGTGTTGGCTTTTTATATAGTAGTCACCGGTGGAGTGGCTTCAGTTATTCGTGCAAGTATAATGACATGGATTTATTTATTTTCTAGGGTAATAAGTAAGAAGTATGATGGAATATCTGCTTTATCTCTAGCAGGGCTGATTATTTTGATTCCCAATCCTTTATTGATTTTTACAGCTAGCTTCCAATTGTCATTTTTAGCAGCCTTTTCTATTATTTTATTTTACTCACCAATACTAGAATATCTTTTAAAGATTAGATTTATGCCTCCTGTTATTGGCCAGCTTTTAGCAGTAACCCTGGCTGCTCAACTTGGTACTTTACCCATTTCAATATTTCATTTTCATCAGCTTTCTATTATTTCTCCAATTACAAACCTACTTATTATTCCCTCCTTAGGCATATTGCTGATTACATCTATTGGAGGAATTTGTTTTTACCTTTTGACACCCTTTATTGGGAAATATTTGTTTTTTTTAGCAGGTTTTATTTTTCAATGGGTTTTAAAGATAGCAGAGTTTTTTTCCTCTCTTTCTTACTCCACCTTATCTTTACCACCATTCACTATAATAGGATTAATAATATATATATTTGTTTTATTTATTATAGCCAATTACATACCTATTGGTATAAAAAAGGTAAAAAGGATATCTTTTATTGTATTAAGTATTTTAGTAATAATACATTTTACAATATTATTAATTCCTAGGCCTCTAAAAATAACCTATCTAGATGTAAATCAAGGGGATAGTGCAATTATAGAAACACCGAATAAAATCACTATATTAATTGATGGTGGTGGTTATCCAGAGTATCAGGGGAAGAGAAAGATCTCTAAGGATGTACTATTACCTGCACTTTATTCAAAAAGGATAAACAGTTTAGACCTTGTTATTATTTCTCATCCCCATGATGACCATATGAAGGGAATAGAAGAACTTATTGGGGAAATACCTATAGAGGCAATTGGAGTCTTTGATATAGATTACAAATATATGAATGATTTTATTGAAGAGATAAGGAGAAGGGGTATTAAAGTAATAAAGCTGACAGAAGGTAATATAATAAAGGTGGATAAGAATATTAGTATGGAAGTTCTTTCTCCCAAAAGTAATGCTATAATAGTAGATGAACAAAAAGATATCAACAATCTTTCTATTGTTATCAGACTAGATTACAATAATAGTTCATTTCTTTTTACCGGCGATATCCAAGAGGAGACAGAAAATACTTTAATTGATATGGAGAAAAATATCAAAGCGGATGTTTTAAAAGTTCCTCATCATGGCAGTGATACTTCTTCTAGTGAAGTATTTCTAGCTGGGGTAAGACCCAGAATTTCTATTATTTCTGTTGGTGAAAGCAATAACTTTAATCATCCTAATCCAGATGTAGTAAAATTATTGGAGGATATTTCTATTAGAATATACAGAACAGATAAAGATGGAGCTGTTGAAGTGATTACCAATGGTGATTGGATAAGGGTTAGACATTACATTAATTAAAAACTATGCTGGCGGCATAAAAAATAATAATGATAATATTTTATCAATAATAAAGGAATTCTGGAGGCAATTATGGATATTTTTTATATATCAAAGAAATACATTAAAAAACTAATTATTTTATTAGCGATTATAATTTTTTTTAATATATTAATTTACATTAGAAATGATATAGATGTTCCTACATTTAAATATAGTAGTAATTATTTTATTAATAAAACTATTGTGATTGATCCAGGTCATGGAGGAGTAGATGGTGGGGCTGTTAGTTCTGGTGGTTTAATGGAGAAGGATATTAATCTAGCAATAGGAAAATACTTAAAGGAACTTTTAGATGAATCAGGGGCTAACTGTATAATTACCAGAGATAAGGATATAGAACTAAGCAAACTTAGTACTATAAAGGATACTAGAAATAGAAGGGATTTAAACGCTAGGGTTAATATTATAAACCATAATAAGGCGGATTTATTTATTAGTATACATGTAAATTCTTTCCCAAAGGATAAAAGCATAAAAGGACCTATTGTTTTCTATTATAACCAATCAGAACCATCAAAAGAATTGGCAAAATATATTCAGAAAAGATTAAATACAGAATTCAATAAATATTATAGATATAAAAAGCATAATAAATCTAGAGGTGGGACCTATTATATTTTAAAAAACACAAAAAGCCCTGGAGTAATTGTGGAAAATGGCTTCATAAGCAATAAAGAAGACTATAATTTATTAAAAAAGGACAAATTTAGGTATTCTATTGCATATCAGATTTACATGGCCATAGGGGAATACTTGAATGGATAAAAGGGATGTGACTCTTAATGAAATTTGAAAATATTTATCTTATATTTGGGCAGGAACAATACCTATGTAATGAATTTGTTGATAATTTAGTGGAGGGGGTATTATCCCCTAATTATAAAAATCTGAATTATGAGTATATGGAAGGGGAGCATATAACTGCTGAAAGAATAATAAACTCTTGTGAAACCTTGCCTTTTATGGAAGATTGTAGATTGGTAATTATTAAAGACTATAACTATTTACAAGGAGGAGAATCTAAGGGTAGTGAAAGAGAGGCAGAGGATATAGCAAATTATCTAACAAATATTTCTCCCACTACCTGTCTAGTATTTTGGCAATCTAAGAATGTAGATAAAAGGAAAAAACTTTATAAGACAATTAATAAATATGGTAAAATAATTGAGTTTGATAGACTTAAACCTTATCAACTGGAAAAATGGTTGAAAAATAGGATTATTAGAAAAGGTAAGACTATAAAAAAATCAGTTTTGCTTTTATTTATTGAAAATACAGGCTATTTATTGAAAAATAGTTTAAAAACCCTAATGGATATAGATAATGAAGTGGATAAGATTATTAATTATATTGGCAATAGGAAGGAAATAACTAAAGAAGATATAGATAGCCTTATTACTAGAAGTTTGGAAAATGATATTTTTAGAATGGTGGATGCTATAGGGAAAAAAGATAAAATAACTGCCCTTAGGCTTTTAAATGAAATGTTAAAGGGTGGAGAAAGTCCTTTTATGATTTTGAATATGATAGCAAGACAGTTTAGAATTCTAATTCAATGTAAAAAACTTAGGGAGAAAGGCTATTCCCAGGATTTAATTGCCAGTAAACTGAGTTTAGCGCCCTTTATAGTAGGTAAAGGCTTATCCCAAAGTAATTTCTTTAAAGAAGATATATTGAAACAAGCTTTAGAAGATATTTCTAAAGTAGATTTAAAGATAAAAACTGGAAAATTAGAAATAAAATTAGCATTAGAGATGTTAGTCTTTGAATATACCAAATAAATAGGAAAAATATAAAGCGCACACCTTCTTGTACGCTTTGTATCTTTAACTAAAGAGTTTTTATTTTTTTTGCAAGATTACTTTTTCTTCTAGCAGCAGTATTTGCATGAATTATACCTTTAGAAGCAGCTTTATCTAATTTTTTTGTTACTTCTCTATAAAGCTCTTTAGAAAGCTCTTTATCTTCATTTTCAACTGCATTATTGAATTTACGAATAGTAGTTTTTAAATTGGACATGACCATTTTATTTCGATTTGTTTTAAATTCAGCCACCCTTACTCTCTTTATAGCGGATTTAATATTTGCCATTTCTTCACCCCCTCAATCCCTTTATAACAGGATTAATTTTATCATGTTTAAAAATAAAAATCAATCAATACTGGATACCTCTGCCAAATTATTTCTATTATACCTTTTTTCAAAGGGTTTATTCTTTATAATTTATAGAATTATTTATATTGTTGTGGAAAATACTAAAGATGAGGAGGTGGAGAAAATAAATAACAAAAACATAAGGACAGACTTAGCTATTGAAGCTAGGGAAATGATTCATGAAGAAATACCAGGGGTAATAATCAACCAGGAGGCAAAAGATAATATAAAAATTACCAGGGTACAGATTGAGAAAAAAGCAGGGGAAAAAATTATGGGTAAGCCTATAGGAAACTATATTACCTTGGAAATTCCTAAAATAAGAGATCAGGGTGAGGAATTTAAAGAGGAAGTTGCTAAGGTTATGGCAATTGAATTACGAGAGATAGTAAAAGATGGGATAAATAAAGATGCCACTACCCTAGTGGTAGGTTTGGGAAATTGGAATATAACCCCAGATGCTTTAGGCCCTAAAGTAATTTCCCGATTAATGGTGACTCGACATCTTTTGGAAAATATCCCAGATATGGTTGATGAAGAATTAACACCAGTTTGTGCAGTAGCGCCAGGTGTATTGGGCCTCACAGGAATTGAAACTGGAGAAATAATAAAAGGTGTTGTTGAAAAGGTTAAGCCTGATCAGGTGATCGCAATAGATGCTCTAGCTTCAAGGAGAATGGAAAGGGTAAATACTACTATTCAAATTGCCGATACTGGTATTAGCCCTGGATCAGGGGTTGGGAATAAGAGAAAGGCATTAAATAAAGAAACTTTAGGTGTTCCTGTAATAGCAATAGGTGTACCAACAGTGGTAGATGCCACCACTTTGGCTAATGATACAATAGATTTAATGTTAGATGCTATGATAGAAGAATCTGCTAAGGGAAAAGAGTTTTATAATATGTTAAAGGAAATCAATAGGGAAGAAAAACATTTACTTATTAAGCAAATTCTTCACCCTTATGTAGGGGATTTAATGGTTACCCCTAAGGAAGTGGATTTAATAATAAATGATATTTCTGTTGTGGTGGCAAATGGGCTAAATATTGCTCTCCACCCAGGAATAGATTTAAGTGATGTAAATAGATATGTAAACTAATAAGACTTCCCCTTAATTGGGGAAGTTTTGTTTTGCTAAATTTTATAAAGAATAAATTTTATATACTTGGAATAATGTATAAAGATATAGTAATAGAAAAGGGGTGGATATGTGGATAATAAATTTAACATTATTTTCTGGTTTTTAATAATATCTCTACTATTGGCAATTGGATATCAGGGTAGTATATTAGCGGATAATATTAGAAGAACAGCACAGGAATTTCAGGAAGATGAAATTGTAGAAGTTGATAATCAGAATAATATATTCCCTAATAATATTACTAAAAATGAACAAGTTAATAAATTATCCCTTGATTTTTTAAAATTAATTTTTAAAAAAACTATCCCTATGATGGAGTTGGGGTATAAGGGAAAGGATAATAATTTATTTCTATCTATATTTTCTATGACAACGAAAATTAATTTAAGAGATCCTAAAACCTTATTATGCACACAAATTCCATTGTTAGAAATTTATGAACCAGATGATGTAAAAATAACATTGGAAGACCAAATTGCCATCTATGATGAACTTTCATCTGTGACTATCGATGATAGTGAAAAGGTAATAGAAGATATAAAACCTACAAATGTAAAGATAAATAATAACCAGCCCCTGGTGTTAATATATCACACCCATACCACTGAGAGTTATACTTCTTCTTCTAAAACTAAGATAGAATATATTAGCCCTTGGAGAACCCTAGACAAGAATAAAAATATTGCTAGGGTAGGGGAAGAAATAAAAAACATTTTAAATAATGAATATGGTATACAGGTTTTACATGATACTACTGTCCATGACTATCCAAGCTATGATGGCTCATATACCCGCTCATTAAAGACTGTAGAGAGGGTATTAAAGGAAAATCCAACTATTAAATATGTTTTTGATATTCATAGGGATGGACTTAAAGATACCAAGAAAAATAGGGAAAATTGTGTATCAGTATTTGGAGAACAGAAGGTTGCAAAGGTTATGATGGTAGTTGGAAATGATAATTTTAATCATAGACAAAATCTAAGTTTTGCCCAAAATATTGAGAATCAACTTAATAAAAAATATCCAGGCATTACAAGAGGGCTATTGAGCAGAGATAATAGAAAATATAATCAATTTGTCTCTGATTATGCAGCTCTTTTAGAGGTAGGTAGTAATTTAAACACCTTAGAGGAAGCATTAGAAGCTTCTAAACCTTTAGCAAAAGTACTAGGAGAAATTATTATTGAATTAGAAGGTTAAGTATAAACTTATAGATTTTGTCAAAAAATACAAACAAATGATTAGCGGAGTGATGGATTTGTTAACCAGGATGGAAAGAAATAGACTCTTAAGACGTAATAAAAGGAGATTTTGTCTACTTATCTTACTTGCAATTATCCTTGTATTTATCTCTATAAGCCATATTAATAATATCTATTATTCATTAGTAGATGCTACCAAGACCAATAAGATATTTTCCATAGAAAAAGATGTTGATACTAATACCCTAGGAATTGTATTTTTTGGTGAAAAGATAGAACTTCCTATAGATTTTTTTATAGAGATAAGGGATAGGTGGAAAGCCAATAGTGGAAAGTAGCATTAGTATATCTTGGAGAAAACTAAAACTTAGATGATGGGACTATACTCACCATGGCAATTATCAGTGACATTTTGCACCCAATATATTAAGTATACCCTTGAAGGTAGTAAGGTTTGTAAGGACAAACTATCCGGTTTTATGTTATAATACCTTATAGATTTTAACTAAGATTATTATATGGAATCATTCAGGGTTTATTCCAAGGAGGAAAATAAATGTCATCAAATAGACAGGAGAATATTAGAAATTTTAGTATTATAGCCCATATTGATCATGGAAAATCCACCTTAGCTGATAAGTTAATTGAGAGGACAGGAGTAATTTCCCAAAGGGATATGGCTAACCAAGTTTTAGATAATATGGACTTAGAGAGAGAAAGGGGAATCACCATAAAGCTTCAAGCCATTAGATTGGTTTATAAGGCTAAGGACGGCCAAGAATATTTATTAAACTTAATTGATACTCCAGGTCATGTGGACTTTACATATGAGGTATCCAGAAGTCTTGCTGCCTGTGAGGGTGCAATTTTAGTTGTGGATGCAGCCCAGGGTATAGAAGCTCAAACTCTTGCAAATGTATATCTGGCAATAGATAATGATTTAGAAATTATACCAGTAATTAATAAAATAGACCTGCCCAATGCTGATCCTGAAAGAATTAAGGAAGAAATTACTGAAGTAATAGGAGTAGAAGCTAAGGAAGCCCCTTTGATATCTGCAAAGGAAGGTACTGGAATTGAAAGTGTATTAGAATCCATAGTAAAGAATGTTCCACCACCTACAGGAGATATAAATGCACCTTTAAAAGCGCTAATATTTGATTCTTACTATGATTCTTATAGAGGTGTTATTGCCTCCATTAGGGTAAAGGAAGGGACCATAAGGAAGGATTCTAAGATTAAGATGATGTCCACCGGTAGTGTATTTGAAGTAAATGAGGTGGGGTTATTCGCATCTTCATTAATGCCGGTAGATGAATTGAATGCTGGTGAAGTTGGCTATGTAGCGGCCAGTATAAAAAATGTGAAGGATACAAGGGTGGGAGATACTATAACAGATGCTGATAATCCTGCGACAGAGCCATTGCCAGGCTATAAGAAAATTAATCCTATGGTTTATTGTGGCATTTATCCAGCAGATGGGGCAAAATATGAGGACTTAAGGGATGCCTTAGATAAACTCCAATTAAATGATGCAGCATTGCTATTTGAACCAGAAACATCTATTGCTCTAGGATTTGGTTTTCGCTGTGGATTTTTAGGCCTATTGCATATGGAAATAATTCAAGAACGGCTGGAAAGAGAATATAATATTGACTTAGTAACTACTGCTCCTAGCGTAATATATAAAGTAGTAAAGACTGATGGGGAAATTATTTGGGTGGACAATCCTACAAATCTGCCTCCTCCAATGGAAATTGATTATATGGAAGAACCCATTGTGGAAGCATCTATAATGGCTCCCACTGAATTTTTAGGGTCAGTTATGGAATTATGTCAGGAGCGCAGAGGGACTTATAAAACCATGAATTATATTGAAGAAACAAGGGTGGTCTTAGAGTATGACCTGCCATTAAATGAAATTATTTATGATTTTTTTGATGCACTAAAATCTAGGACAAAGGGTTATGCTTCCTTTGACTATGAATTAAAGGGCTATGAAAGATCTTCTTTAGTAAAGCTGGATATTTTATTAAACTCTGAAATAGTAGATGCTTTATCCTTTATAGTCCATAAGGACAAGGCATATACCAGGGGTAGAGCAATAGCAGAAAAACTTAAGGAAGTTATACCTAGACAAATGTTTGAGATACCCATACAGGCAGCCATAGGGGGAAAAATTATTGCAAGGGAAACTATAAGAGCCCTAAGAAAAGATGTATTGGCTAAATGCTATGGAGGAGATATTTCCCGAAAGAGAAAATTATTAGAAAAGCAAAAAGAGGGGAAAAAGCGAATGCGTCAAGTGGGTAATGTGGAAGTGCCTCAAGAAGCCTTTATGTCTGTTTTAAAATTAAATTAGAGGTGGTAGAGTGAATAATTATTGTGGATTATATATCCACATTCCTTTTTGTGCAAAAAAGTGCTATTATTGTGACTTTCCTTCCTATTCCAATTTAGAAGAGATGATTACTCCCTACATTATTGCCTTAAAGAAAGAAATTCAACTAATAGCTATAAAATATCCAGATATTATAGTTAAGACTATATTTATAGGTGGAGGCACCCCTACCTATATTGATTCTAAGTATATAATAGAAATTATGGAAACCATTAGGAATAATTTTACAATTATAAATAATGCGGAAATTTCATTGGAAGGGAATCCAGGGACCTATGATTTTTTTAAACTATCAGATTATAAGGAAGGGGGCATTAATAGATTAAGTATAGGAGTTCAAACTACCCAAGATAGACTATTAAATGATTTGGGTAGAATTCATACCAAAAGACAATTTCTTCAGGCCTTTAATAATGCTAGGGAAATTGGTTTTAATAATATAAATATTGATTTAATATTTGGATTACCCAACCAATCTATGGAGGATTGGCAGGAAACTTTAGAAGAGGTAGTAAGGTTACAACCTACCCATTTATCATGTTATAGCCTAATTATAGAAGAGGGAACCCCTTTCTATGAATTATATAGAAAGGGAAGAATTAATATCAATGAAGATTTAGAACGGGAAATGTATTATTATACAAAAAAATTTTTGACATCCCAGGGCTATAATCATTATGAAATATCAAATTTTGCCAAAGAAGGTTTTCAATGTATACATAATTTGATTTATTGGGATGTTAAACCATATATAGGCATAGGTTCCTCTGCCCATTCCTTTTTAAATAATAATAGGTTTTCAAATTATAATTCAGTAGAAAAATATATAGAGTCCCTGGCTAATAATCAATTACCAATTTCAAGTGTTAATAAATTAAGCAAAGAAGACCTAATAGAGGAATATATATTCTTAGGGCTTAGGAAAATCCAAGGTATTTCTGCTAGAGATTTTTTCAATACCTATGGAGAGAAAATTGAGTCTAGATATGGTAAGACTTTAGATAAATTAGTAAGAGAAAATTTAATAAAAAAAGGAGAAAATATAGCCCTTACATCCAAAGGATTGGACTTTGCAAATTATGTTTTTCAATCTTTTCTATAAATACCCATTAAAGGTATTGACAAATTATAAAAGTAATGGTATTTTTATATCAAGAATTAGCACTCACAACTATTGAGTGCTAACAAGAAAGGGAGGTGATATTTTGGATATTAGGGAGCGAAAGATGAAAATCTTACATGCTATTATTAAGGATTATATAGCTACTGCTGAGCCGGTTGGTTCACGGACATTAGCAAAAAAATATAATTTGGGAATAAGTCCTGCCACCATTAGGAATGAAATGGCAGATTTAGAGGAAATGGGATTTTTAGAGCAACCCCATACATCTTCTGGTAGAGTTCCTTCAGATAAGGCCTATCGTATTTATGTTGACCAATTAATGAAGGTAGAAAAGATAAACAAGGTTATTGAAGAGACTATCAATAAAGAGTATGAAAGCCATGTAGGAGAGCTAGATAAGATAATCTCCCAAACCTCCAAAATTTTATCCAATCTTACTAATTACACATCACTGGCCTTAACACCTCAACTTTGTAGTGCATCAATAAAACATATTCAATTGGTTCCCCTACAAGAGGATAAGATACTTATGGTTATTATTAGTAAAGAAGGTGTAGTTAGGAATGTTGTTATTAATATAGATAAAAAAATTAATAGTGATACCCTAATTAAGATCAGTAATGTTTTAAATGAGCTTATACGGAGGTCTAGTATTTTACAATTTGAGCAGGAAGTATTTGATATATTAAATGTTCTTAATGAAGAAGAAAGAATTCTATTAAGGGATATAATACCCATTATAAAAGATACCTTGTCTAATAATGATGGCATTAAGGTATATACCAATGGAATTACCAATATATTTAACTTCCCTGAATTTAAGGATTTGGAAAAGGCTAAGGAGTTCATAGACCTATGGGAACAAAAAAATATCTTAGTTCAATTACTATCTTCTGGTACGGATGATGGAATAAATATTACTATAGGATCAGAGAATAAGATGGATGAGGTTAGGGAGTGTAGTCTAATAACAGCTACCTACCAATTAAATGGAAGAACTTTAGGTACTATTGGAGTTATTGGTCCTACGAGAATGGAATATAGTAGGGTAGTTGGACTTTTAAATCATTTGACTGGCCAATTAAATGAATTGGTTAAAAGAACATTAATTGATTAAATGGTAATTACCCTTTTATATAAAATATAGCAAGAGGTGAAAAAATGCAACAAGAACTAAATAATAATAATGAACAAGAAGTTCTGGAAGAAGAGGAAATAATCCAAGCAGAGGTGGATGACAAGAAAGAGGAGGAACAAGACTCCGTAGATATGGAGGAAATTGTTAAGGAATTAGAAGCCAACATTGAAGAAAAGGAGCAAAGACTATTAAGACTAAGGGCAGATTTTGATAATTATAAGAAAAGGGTGGCCCGAGAAAAAAGTGAAGCCTATACTAATGCTGTAAGAGATATAGTAGGAAATATTCTTCCTGTATTGGATAATTTCGAAAGGGCTTTAGTATCCCTCAAGGAAATAGGGGATAATAATTATGGTTATATTCAAGGGGTAGAGATGGTTTTTCAACAATTAATCCAAGTGTTAGAAAGGGAAGGAGTAGAAGAAATCCCCGCCCTTGGTGAGAATTTTGATCCTAATTTTCACCATGCTATTGCCCAAGAACATATAGAAGATTGCGAAGATAATATAATAATAGATGTTTTACAAAAAGGATACAAACTAAAAGACAAGGTTATAAGGGCAAGTGTTGTTAAGGTTTGTGTTCATGAAAAATAATATTTAATAGGAATGATTAAGGAGGTTTTTGTAAATGAGTAAAGTTATAGGAATTGATTTAGGAACTACTAATTCTTGTGTTGCAGTAATGGAGGGTGGAGAACCTGTCGTTATACCAAATGCTGAAGGGAATAGAACTACTCCTTCTATAGTTGCCTTTTCTAAGGATAATGAAAGATTGATTGGTCAGCTGGCTAAAAGACAGGCTGTTACAAATCCAGAAAGAACTATATTGTCTATAAAAAGGGAAATGGGATCTGATTATAAGGTTAAGATAGATGATAAAAGCTATTCTCCCCAGGAGATTTCAGCTATGATACTCCAAAAATTAAAACAAGATGCGGAAGAGTATTTAGGGGAGAAGGTTACTCAAGCAGTTATTACAGTTCCAGCATATTTTAGTGATACCCAAAGACAGGCCACTAAGGATGCAGGAAAGATTGCAGGTTTAGAAGTTCTAAGAATAATCAATGAACCAACTGCTGCCTCTTTGTCTTATGGTTTAGATAAAGAAGACAATCAAAAAATTCTTGTATTTGACTTAGGTGGGGGCACTTTTGATGTATCTATTCTAGAATTAGGAGACGGGGTTTTTGAGGTTTTAGCAACCAAGGGTGATAATAGACTAGGTGGGGATGATTTTGATGATAAAATTATTGACTATTTGGCAGAGGAATTTAGAAAAACTAACTCAATAGATTTAAGACAAGATAAAATGGCATTACAAAGACTAAAGGAAGCAGCTGAAAAGGCTAAAATTGAGCTTTCAAGTGTTATGACTACTAATATTAATTTGCCTTTTATAACAGCTGATGCAACTGGACCTAAGCACTTGGATTTAAACTTAACTAGAGCAAAATTTGATGAATTAACTGCTAGCGTAGTAGAAAGAATTGTTGACCCTACAATTTCTGCAATAAAGGATGCTGGCTTAGAACCTCAGGAATTAGATAAGGTTATATTAGTGGGAGGTTCTACAAGAATTCCCGCAGTTCAAGATGCCATAATGAAAATAACTGGTAAGGAGCCCCATAAGGGAATTAACCCTGATGAATGCGTTGCACTAGGTGCAGCTATTCAAGCTGGGGTACTTACTGGGGAAGTAAAGGATGTTCTATTATTGGATGTTACGCCTTTGTCTTTAGGTATTGAGACCCTAGGCGGAGTATTTACAAAGCTAATAGAAAGAAATACTACAATACCTACAAAGAAGAGTCAGATTTTCTCTACAGCAGCAGATAATCAACCTAGTGTGGATATTCATGTTCTTCAAGGGGAAAGGGAAATGGCTGCATATAATAAAACATTAGGAAGATTCCAATTAAGTGGAATAGCACCAGCACCCAGAGGAGTTCCCCAAATTGAAGTTACCTTTGATATTGATGCGAACGGCATTGTAAATGTATCTGCTAAAGATTTAGGAACAGGTAAAGAACAAAAGATAGTAATACAATCTACAACTAATTTAAGTGAAGATGAAATAGAAAAGGCTGTAAAAGAAGCAGAAAAATTTGCTGAAGAAGACAAAAAGAGAAAAGAAGAAGTAGAAGTTAAAAACAATGCAGATAGCTTAGTATATCAAACTGAAAAGACCTTAAAGGAATTAGGGGATAAAATTTCTGCTGATGAAAAACAAAAAATAGAAGACAAATTAGCTAAACTAAAGAAGGAATTAGAGGGTAATAATACTCAAGACATTAAGAAGGCTACAGAAGAACTTAATGAATCCTTCCATGCTATATCACAAAAGATGTATGAACAGGCTGCGCAACAGGCACAAGCTGAAGATAGTCAAGAGGGAAAAACTCCACAAGAAGATGATAATATAGTGGATGCAGACTATAAAGTAGTTGATGAAGATGAGGATAAATAATATAATAATATTATTAACAGTATAAAGATATATACTAGACAATTTAGTAATCCTAATCCAGCAACCAGAATAAAGGTACTTCGGTTGCTGGATTTTTGAAGAAAAAAGGTTTGTCCCTAAATAGGGCTAAAGGGGTGAAGTAATGAGCAAGAGAGATTATTATGACATTTTAGGTATTGATAGAAATGCCACTGAAGGGGATATAAAAAAGGCATATAGGACCCTTGCAAAAAAATACCATCCGGATTTAAATCCAGGTGATAAAGAGGCAGAGCATAAATTTAAAGAAGTAAATGAAGCCTATGAAGTTTTAAGCGACAGCCAAAAAAGAGCTAGCTATGATCAATTTGGTCATGCCGGAACTGATCCTAATGGTTTTGGTGGTTTTGGAGCTGGTGGATTTGGTGGAGCTGGCGGATTTGAAGACATATTTGATATGTTTTTTGGTGGAAGCAGTAGTTTTGGCAGTAGTCGTAGGAAGGGGCCTCAAAAAGGGGCAGATCTTAGGGTAGACATTGAATTAAATTTTGAGGAAGCTGCATTTGGGAAAAAGGAAAATATCAGGGTGACCCGTATGGAAGACTGCCATAGTTGTGGTGGTACTGGAGCCCAACAGGGAACAAATGTTAGAACCTGTGATAAGTGCAGTGGATCAGGTCAAATACAATATACTCAAAACACTCCCTTAGGACGATTTGTAAATGTTAAAACCTGTGATAGGTGTAACGGGAGTGGAGAAATTATAGATTCTCCTTGCACTAACTGCCATGGAAGTGGAAAGGAGCAAAAAACTAGAACTATATTAGTGAATATTCCTGCTGGTGTGGATAATGGCAGTATATTACCCTTAAGAGGAGAAGGTGAACCTGGAGAAAGAGGAGGCAGAAGGGGAGATTTATATGTATATATTCATGTAAAAGCCCATCCTATTTTTACCAGGGAAGGTAACAATATTTATTGTGATGTACCTATAACCTTTGTTCAAGCGGCCTTAGGCTATGAGTTAGAAGTACCTACCCTAGATGGAAAAGTTAAATATTCCATTCCAGAAGGCACCCAAACAGGAACTGTATTTCGTTTAAGAGGAAAAGGAGTACCTAATATTAATGGTCGTGGTAGAGGAGATCAATTTGTTAAAATTAAAGTAGAAGTGCCAAAAAAACTTAACAAGGAGCAAAAAGAACTTTTACAAAAATTTGCTGCAATAAGTGGGGAAGAGGTCCATGAACAGACAAAGAGTTTTTTTGATAAGGTTAAGGATGTTTTTGGAGTATAATATTAAGCATTAATATAAATTATAGGGATTTATATTGTTAATTATCTGTTGTAAATAGGAGGTCAGTAGATGAAGTGGATTGAAGTAAAAATAAAAACTTCCCATGAAGCAGTGGAGAGTATGTCTAATATACTTCATGAGTCAGGTGCTGGTGGGGTGGTAATTGAAGACCCACAAGATGTAATAGTCTTTCAAAATGAAACAGAAAACTGGGATTATATTGATGAAAGATTATTAGGTGCATTAGAGGAAAATGTATGTGTAAAGGGATATCTATCTGAATCTCCAAACCTCTCAGACAATATCCAACTTATAAAAGAACGGGTGGAACAAGTTCGAGATGCTGGAATTGATGCTGGATTAGGAGAGGTCACTATAGCAGAAGTCTTTGAGGAAGATTGGTCCTCTGCTTGGAAGCAATATTATAAACCGTTGAAGATTGGAAAAAATATTGTTATTAAACCTTCCTGGGAAAAATATGAAGGAAAAGAATGGGAGCATATTATTGAATTAGACCCAGGAATGGCCTTTGGAACTGGTACCCATGAAACTACACAATTGTGTATCCAGTTGTTGGAAAGGTATGTAAAAGAGGATGACATAGTTATAGATATTGGTTCCGGTACTGGCATACTTGGCATAGTAGCAGCTAAGCTAAAAAGTAAAAGGGTAATAGGTGTGGATATAGACCCTATTGCAATTAAGGTAGCTAAGGAAAATATATTAATCAATAATGTGGAAGATATTTTTGAAATTCGAGAGGGACATTTATTTGATCAGATAAAAGAAAAGGGCGATATAGTTGTTGCAAATATTGTAACTGACGTAATATTAGATTTGATAAAAGATATACGAAGAAATTTAAATGAACAGGGCATTTTAATTGCTTCAGGCATAATTCTAGATAGGTTGGAGGATGTAAAATCAGCATTAGAAGAAGAAAAAATTGAGATACTTTCTATTGAAAAAATGGGTGAATGGGTAGCCCTTTGTTGTAGAGTGTGATTGGGAGGAGTATAATGGCTCGTTTTTTTGTAGATTCTAACCAGATAGATAGGGCTAATGGAACTATAAATATCTTAGGTGAAGATGTAAAACATATTAAAAAGGTATTACGGTTAAAGATAGGACAAGAATTAGAAATATGCGATGGGTTAGGAACTGATTATAATGTAAACATAAGTGAAATTGGGAATGATAATATAAAGACTAATATAAAGAATTATTACCCTTCTAAAGGGGAATCTAATATTGAAGTTACTTTATATCAGGGATTGCCTAAATCTACTAAAATGGATATGATTATTCAAAAATGTACTGAGCTAGGTATTTATTCTATAGTACCAATCTATACTAAAAGAACTATTGTAAATATTGAAAACACAAAAAAAGAAATAAAAAAGATAGAACGTTGGCAAAGAATAGCCTTTGAAGCTGCAAAACAATCACAAAGGGGAAAAATTCCTAAAATTGAAAAGGTTAGAGATTTTAGAGAAATTTGGGAAGATTTAAAAAAGAATGATTTAAATCTTATTGCTTACGAGAAGGAAAATACCAAGGGATTAAAAGAAATTTTAATAGATAACAATATTAGTAAAGTCGGAATTTTGATAGGTCCTGAAGGAGGATTTGATGAAGGAGAAATCATACAGGCCCAAGAAAGGGGTGTAACATCCTTTACTTTAGGTCCTAGAATTTTACGAACAGAAACTGCTGGTTTTACTTCCCTTGCTATAATTATGTATGTACTGGGGGACTTAGGAGGATATTAATTGGAAAAGGTAGCATTTCATACGCTTGGATGTAAGGTAAACACATACGATACAGAGACTTTAGCAGAGATTTTTGAAAAGGAAGGATATTCAATTGTAGATTTTGAAGACAGGGCAGATGTTTATGTAATTAACACTTGTACTGTAACAAATTTAGGTGATAGAAAGTCTCGACAAATGATTAGGAAAGCAAAAAAAACAAATAAAAACTCTATTATTGTGGTTGCTGGATGCTATGCTCAAACTTCACCAGAGGAGGTGATGGGTATACCTGAAGTTAATCTAGTGATAGGAAATAAGGATCGCAAAAATATAGTAAAACTAGTAAATATGATAAAGGATAAGTCAGAAGATAAGATAAATGCAGTAGAAGACATTATGAAAGAGCGGGATTTTGAAGATCTAACGGTATATGAAATAAGGGGTAAAACTAGAGGATTTATAAAAATACAGGAGGGTTGCAACCAATTCTGTTCTTATTGTATTATTCCTTATGCTAGGGGACCAATAAGAAGTAGACCACCAGGGAGTGTTATTAAGGAAGTAGAGAATCTTATAAAGGCTGGTTATAAAGAAGTAGTTTTAACAGGAATTCATGTTGCTTCCTATGGCAAGGATACTGGGAATATTTCACTAATTGAATTAATGGAAAATATAAATAAATTAAGGGGTTTAAAAAGAATTAGATTAAGCTCTTTAGAACCCACCCTTCTAACAAGTAATTTTTTAGAAAGGCTAGCTGAACTTGATAAATTTTGTCCCCACTTTCATGTTTCCCTACAAAGTGGATCAGATACAATCTTAAAGGCAATGAAAAGAAAATATACTACTGAGGAATATAGTCAATTCATTGATAATATTAGGATGTATTTTCCTCAGGCTTCAATCACCACAGATATAATGGTGGGTTTCCCAGGAGAAGGAGATAAGGAATTTAAAGAAACCTATGACTTTGCTAAAAGTATAGGTTTTAGCAAAATTCATGTATTTAAATATTCTCCACGAAGGGGAACTCCTGCTTTTAAATATCCTAATCAGGTAAATGGGAATATTAAGGAAGAAAGAAGCAAGGAACTTATTGCTTTAGCTGATGAACAGGAAAAACTATTTTATAAAAAGTTTATAGGTAGCACAGCAAAGGTTTTATTTGAACAAAACTTAGGTAAGAATAATAATATATATGAGGGATTGACTGATAATTATATTAGGGTACTATGTGATAACAAGGAGGATGTAAAGGGCAAAATCTTGCCTGTTACCTTGGAAAGGATAGGTATGGGACACATGGAAGGAAGGATTATCAATTCTTAAAGAAGGATTTTTATTATAAATGTTGAATAAATATTATTAAGAGTATTTTTTGTTTTAGATTTATAGGAGGGGGTGAAAAAATGAAGGATTGTTTATTTTGTAAGATAGTAGAAAAGGAAATACCTAGTGATTTTATCTTTGAAGATGATAGGGTTGTAGCCTTTAATGATATTTCCCCCCAAGCACCTACTCATATTTTAATTATTCCCAAGGAACATTTCAATTCTTTAATGGATATTCCTGATGATAAATTGGATATTATATCACATATTCATAATGTGGCTAGAAAATTAGCCCAGGACAGAAAAATAGATGGGAGTGGATTTAGAGTTGTTAATAATTGCGGAAAAGAGGGTGGACAATCTGTAGGTCATCTCCATTATCATTTATTAGGCGGTAGACAATTGGCCTGGCCACCAGGCTAAATCCAACTATTGACATAGGATTTTATTCATATATAATATAGGATGTGTTTATGTAATAGCATCCCACGTAACACTACAGTAGTATTAAGAGTTTTACGTACTGTTACTAGCGGAGGGAGGGAAATATATGTCAGAAATCAAGGTTGGAGAAAATGAATCTTTAGAAAATGCACTTCGTAGATTTAAACGAAAATGTTCTCGTTCAGGTGTTTTATCTGAGGTAAGAAAAAGGGAGCATTATGAGAAACCAAGTGTTAGAAGAAAGAAAAAATCTGAAGCAGCCAGAAAGAGAAAAAGAAAGTTTTATTAATAATTAAAAACTATTTAGGACCTAGATATTCTAGGTCTTTATATTTTTATTAATATCAACAATATTGATTCATACAGATTGTAGGAAAGAAAAAAAAATGATATAATTTTATAAAGTGATTATTGCTAAACAAAAGGTTTTACACTCCAGAGACGGATTATTTATCTTCTTGCCAATAGAATCGAGGTGATAAAACTGATAAAAAAGATATTTTATATAATGCTTTTTCTTATAACAATATTTATTATGGTAGGCGGTCAGGTAGGTGGAGAAAAACAACCCTATTATGTAGTCCCTGTTGAAGGAGAAGTAGGGCCAGCTATGACGGCATTTGTAACCCAGAGCATTAAAGAAGCTGAAGAAAATAATGCTAAGGCCATAATATTTAAAATAAATACACCGGGAGGTTTAGTAGATAGTGCTCTGTCTATAAGTGAAGCAATATTAAAGACTCCAATAAAAACCATAGCTTTTGTAGATGGAGAGGCAATATCTGCTGGAACTATTATTACAATATCTGCTGAGGATATTTACATGTCTCCATCTTCTACCATTGGAGCAGCAGAAACTCGGCCTAAAGAAGAAAAATATATCAGTTATTGGGCTGGGAAATTACGAAATGTTGCCCAATTAAGAGATAGGGACCCTAAGATAATTGCAGCAATGGCAGATGCTGATATTGAGATTGAAGGAATAATTGAAAAGGGTAAGCTATTAACACTTACCTCTCAAGAGGCGATGGATTTTGAGATTATAGATGGGATAGTAGAATCTATTAGTGAAATAGAGAGAGTTGCAAATTTGCAAGACTTTAATAAACAAGAATTATCACCTTCTTTTCAATTATTATTATCATCTTTAGTTACTAACACGGCAGCAACTTCTATTCTATTATCAATTGGTTTTATTGGTGCTGTAGTAGAAATATTCACCCCTGGATTTGGGTTGGGAGGAGTGGTTAGCTTGACAGCCTTTGGTTTATTTTTTGGCGGACTTTTACTGGCGGGCCATAGCAGTTGGCTTGTAATATTAATATTCTTTATAGGCATAATATTATTATTAGTAGAGGTACTGATACCTGGATTTGGTATTCCAGGAATATTGGGAATTAGCGCTATTATTGCAAGCATTGTTTTAGCATCTTCTTCAATAGAGCAAGCTTTAATATCTATAGTAATAGCTATAGTGTTGACCATTATAGCCTTTATACTGTTGTTTAGATTTGCCCCAAGGAATAAGTTCTTTAAAAAAATTACCTTGTCTACATCTTTAAAGACTTCTGATGGCTATATTAGTTCAAAAAGTTATAAACCATATATAAATAAGGAGGGTGTTACAATTACACCTTTAAGGCCAGCTGGAACTATAGAGATTGAAGATACAAAATTAGATGTAGTATCAGAAAATATCTTTATTGAAAAAGGGGAAAAAGTAAAGGTAATTAAGATAGAAGGAAATAGGATTATTGTAAAAAAATTAGATTAGGGAGGTTTATTATAATGCCACAAATGATAGGAATTATTATATTTGTTGGAATTGTCTTTATTTTATTGGCAGTACTATTTAGCTTTATACCAGTAGGATTATGGGTTGCTGCTTTAGCAGCTAAGGTTCCTATTGGAATATTTACTTTAATTGGAATGAGACTTAGAAGGGTAGTGCCTAGAAGAGTAGTGGTCCCACTTATTAAGGCTAGTAAGGCGGGGCTAGATGTAAAGGTGGATCAATTTGAAGCCCATTATCTAGCAGGAGGCAATGTAGATAAGGTAGCAAATGCCTTAATTGCAGCCCAGAGGGCTGATATAGAGCTTACCTTTGAAAGAGCTGCAGCTATTGACCTTGCAGGTAGGGATGTGTTAGAAGCTGTACAAATGAAGGTTAATCCTAAGGTGATTGAAACCCCAATAATTTCTGCAGTTGCCAAGGATGGTATTGAAGTAAAGGTTAAGGCTAGAGTTACAGTTCGAGCTGATATAGATAGGCTTATAGGGGGAGCTGGAGAAGAAACCATTATTGCTAGAGTAGGAGAGGGTATTGTTACAACTGTAGGTAGTTCTGAATTTCATACAGATGTTTTGGAAAATCCTGATTCAATCTCTCAAACTGTTTTAAATAAAGGTTTAGATGCAGGTACTGCCTTTGAGATTCTATCCATCGATATTGCAGATGTAGATGTGGGAAGAAATATAGGTGCTCAATTACAGACTGATCAAGCAGAGGCTGATAAACGTATTGCCCAGGCTAAGGCTGAGGAAAGAAGAGCTATGGCAGTGGCTAGGGAACAAGAAATGGTAGCAGCTGTTCAGGAAATGCGAGCTAAAGTTGTAGAAGCGGAAGCTGAGATTCCTTTGGCAATGTCCCAGGCTTTTAGAGAAGGTAATTTAGGAGTTATGGATTATTATAATATGAAAAATATTTTAGCAGATACCCAAATGAGAGATTCTATTTCTAAGATAGATAAGAATTCCAGAAAAGATAATAGGTAAATATGCCTAGAGGTGATTAAATGGACTTTTTTGAGGGAATATTTGAGAGTATAATCCCCTTATTGATTTTTATTATTATTCCTATTATAAGAGGGTTAAACAATAGTAAAAAACAAAAAAGGGAATATGAAAGAAGAAGGAGTATGAGAAAAACTCCTTATGAACAGCCAAATGTACCTGCTAGAGGCGCATTTGAAAGCATAATAGAAGAGCTAAGAAAGGATATTCAGGAAAAGCTCAACATGGAAGAAGGAGAACCTGGGGAAGGCAAATTAGAAATTGAAGAATCCATTGAAACAGATCATATTGATTATGATGATAAAGAGTCCCAAGTTCCAGTATATGATTTACACAGACCTTTAAATGTTATTGAAGAAACTACAATAGACTTAGAAGTAGATAAGGAAAGTTTAGATAATATTTTAAATTTTTCTCCAAATTCTATTATTCAAGGCTTAATATTTTCTGAGATATTGGGACCTCCAAAGTCTCAGAGATAATTAATAAGAATAAATCAGCCCGCAACATTATTTGTTGTGGGCTGATTTATTCTTTTGCATAGTAAATAAAAATGGGCATAAATATAAAAATAGAGAGGGTGGGGTAATGAATAGTAAAATAAACAATTTAAAAGGTGGAATTTCAGAAACTTTAGAGCTACCTAAGGAAATAACCCTTGATCTTCCTAAGATAACTTTAATAGGTAACCTACAATTGAATATTGAGAATCATAAGGGGATTATTGAATATAACACTCAGCGAATTAGAATTTCTAGTAATTCCGGAATGATAAAAATAA
Source organism: Eubacteriaceae bacterium (assembly GCA_012838085.1). Classification (GTDB taxonomy): domain Bacteria; phylum Bacillota; class Clostridia; order Eubacteriales; family Garciellaceae; genus DUPX01. The sequence continues at coordinate 13,483 of DUPX01000038.1, read as the reverse complement.
TTGGCCAAAATTTATATATAAAGACAATCATAAAAGAGGAAATAATTATCACAGGAGAAATAAATTCTTTTGAATATATAGATTAAAGAAGGTGGCACTCGTGCTTATTGTAAAGTTATGGCATTATTTTAGGGGCTATGTTATTATAAAAATTGAAGGATTTATGTTGGAAAAGTTTTTAAATCTTGTGGCAAGTGAAGAAATTTTCCTATGGGATATAATTAGAGATTCTAGTACTTGTATATATATCAAAGTGGGGAAAAGGGATTTTATAAAATTAAAAAGTATTATAAAAAAAGTACCCTGTAGAATAGCTATTATTGATAAAAAAGGACTGCCCTTTATACTTTGGAAAATGAAGAAAAGGATATTCTTAGTAATGGGTGCTTCAATCACATTGATTATTATAATTACCTTGACCTCCTTTGTTTGGGAAATAGAGGTTACTGGAAATAAAAAGATTCCAACAAATATTATTATAAAACAATTAAATGATTTAGGATTAAAGAAAGGTAAGCTAAAATATAAGCTTTCAGAAAATGAATTAGAAAATAAGCTGATTATAAATAATAAGGATATTTCCTATGTCCATATTTCTATTAAGGGTATTAAAGCATATGTGGAGATAGTAGAAAAGGTAAACCCTCCACCTATATTAAATAAAAACATCCCTACAAATGTTTTTGCAGATAGAGATGGAATTATCCATAGCATGTTAGTCTATGGTGGGGAGGCTATGGTAAAAAAAGGAGATTTAGTAAAAGAAGGAGATTTATTAATAAGTGGTGAAATTCTAGGAAATGAAAATCCTGAGAAAGAAAAAGGGATAGAAGGAGAAAATAGTATTGATGGTACAAGGATCCATGCTTGGGGAGATGTTTATGCACAAACCTGGTATGAATATGAAATAGAGGTTAAATTTAAAGATTTTATGGCTAATTTAGATGAAGTAATAAATGAGAAAGGGATAATTATTGGTAAAAAAGAAATTTTATTTAAAAAGTCTAAAAATTCTTTGGATGGCTATGATAAAATAGAAAGTGCTACAGCACTTATTGATATTATGGGCATTAGGATACCAATATATTTTAAGAATGTTAAATATATTAAGCAAAGAGAACTAAAAAATTTATCAGACAATAGAATAAAAGAAATTGCCTTAGAGGAAGTTAAAACCATTATAGAGGAAGAAAGAAAAAGAAAGGTGGAAATTAGAAATTCTACAATAGAAATTGTTAGTAAAGACGCAGATAAGAGTATTGTAAAGGTGACTATTGAAGCATTGGAAAATATAGCAGTCATAAAAGAATTTACTGATTAAAGGGAGGATAATAACTTTTGGATCATCAATTAATGGAAGAAAGGATTAATATTGAAGATTTAGAATATCAAATGAAATTATTTGGTAATTTCGATGAAAATATCAAGGTTATTGAAAAGAATTTTTCAACAAAGATTATTGTTAGGGATGGAAATATTAAAGTATTAGGCAATAAAGAAGAAGTATCAATTGTAAAAAGTATAATTGAGATTTTATTAGAAAGTATCAAGAATAATAAGGCTATTACAACCCAATCCATTAATTATATAATAAGCCTTGCAAAAAAAGGGGAAGGGGATAAGTTTTCCACCTTAAATGATGTGATTTGTTACACAGCTCGGGGCAAACAGATTAGAAGTAAAACCTTAGGACAAAAAAGATATGTCCAAGCCATCAAAAAAAACGAAATTGTCTTTGGTATAGGGCCGGCAGGTACAGGAAAAACATACTTAGCTGTTGCAATGGCTGTCTCCGCTTTTAAAAATGAAGAGGTAAGTAGGATTATCCTGACTCGTCCTGCAGTAGAGGCCGGAGAAAATCTAGGATTTTTACCCGGGGATTTACAGGAAAAGGTAGACCCTTACCTTAGACCATTATATGATGCATTATTTGATCTTATGGGAACAGATACTTACCAGAACTATATTGAAAAGGGCGTTATTGAAATTGCGCCTCTAGCATATATGAGGGGAAGAACCTTAGATGATGCATTTATTATTTTAGATGAGGCTCAAAACACTACCCCAGAGCAAATGAAGATGTTTTTGACAAGGATGGGAATGGGCTCTAAAGCCATTATTACAGGTGATATAACTCAAATAGATTTACCCCATGGTAGAGGTTCTGGTCTGAAGAAGGTTATTGAAATTTTGGAAAATGTGAAAGGTATAGAATTTATATATCTAACCCAGGCAGATGTAGTTCGCCACCCATTAGTTCAAAAAATTATAGAAGCTTATGAAAGCTATGACAAAAAGCAATTAAAGGATAATTTTAATAAAGTTAGATAAGGTAGGGATGAAAGTGGAATCTGTATATTTTGATAATCGCCAGGACCATATAGAGATAACTAGTGAAATCCAAAGAATTTTAGAGAAGGTTATTAGTTTAACATTAGAGATAGAAGGAATTAACTTTCCTGTTGAAATAAGCATATCTTTTGTAGATAATGATGAAATTCAACAACTAAATAATGAGTTTAGGGGTATTAATACTGCCACAGATGTTTTATCTTTTCCTTTAATTGAAAGGTTATTATTAGAAAGATATAAGGAAAACTCTAATATGGAAACAGATTTGCTTTTAGGGGATATTATTATTTCTATGGATAAGGTTATTGAACAATCTAAGGAATATGGACATTCAATTTTAAGAGAATCTGCATATTTAACAACCCATGGAATGCTTCATTTATTAGGTTATGACCATATGAACTCTGAAGAAAAATTTATAATGAGGGAAAAGGAAAAATTAGTAATGGCAAAAATAAAAATCTTTAGAAATTAAATCCTGAGGTGGAAAAATGAAAATTAGAAACCTTATAGATAGTTTTAATTATGCTATTTCTGGATTAATATATGCATTAAAAACCCAAAGAAATATGAAAATCCATTTTACCATAGGGACCATAGTAATATTAATAAGTCTTTTTATGGATTTTAACCGAGTAGAACTAATAATATTATTTTTTACAATATGTTTGGTAATTATTACAGAAATGATAAATACTGCAATAGAATCTACTATAGATCTTTATACCAAGTCTTATCATCCTTTAGCAAGGATTGCAAAGAATGTGGCTGCTGGTACTGTTTTAATTGCAGCTGTAAACTCTATGATTGTGGCTTATGTATTATTTTTTAATCGACTTAACCCTATGGCAAAGATTATTTTACATAGGGTCCAACAATCTCCGGGTCATTTAACTTTTGTCAGCTTGGTGTTGGTAGTAGTTATTGTCATAGGAGTGAAATCTAAGTATAGTGAAGGCTCATATATGGTGGGGGGGATGCCCAGCGGTCATAGTGCAATCTCTTTTTCAATATCTACTGCTATATCTTTTATTTCAAAAGATGCATTAGTCTCTACTATGGCTTTTTTACTAGCCTTTTTAATTTCCCAAAGTCGGATAGAGGGAAGAATACATACACCTTTTGAAGTTATAGTAGGTGGAATTATAGGCACTTTAATTACAGTATTGATTTTTCAATTATATTAAGGATATTTATTAATAGAAATGGAGGAAAACCATTGATAATAGATAAGGAAACCAAGATAAAATTATTAAAAGCTGCCTATGAAGCTAAAGAGTATGCTTATGCTCCTTATTCAAATTTTTCAGTTGGAGCTGCTTTGCTAACTAAAGAGGGTAGAATCTTTACAGGTTGTAATATTGAAAATGCTTCTTATGGGGCGACAAATTGTGCAGAAAGAACAGCCATATTTAAAGCAATATCAGAGGGGGAGAGAGATTTTTTGGCGCTAGCTATTGTAAGTGATTTTTCAGGATATACATTTCCCTGTGGGATATGTCGTCAGGTTATTTCTGAATTCTCTAAGGAATTTCAAGTAATATTTCAAAATAACAAAGGTGAAATACTTAGTCTTTCAGTTAAAGATTTATTTCCATATCCTTTTAATGAAAAAGACTTGGTAAAATAGAGGAGGTAAATCTATGGAAAGAAAATATTATTCTGGTTTTGTTACTATTATTGGGAGGCCTAATGTAGGTAAATCAACCTTATTAAATAAAATTATGGGAGAAAAACTGGTAATTGTTTCAAATAAACCTCAAACTACTAGAAATACAATTCGTTGTATTTATACTAAGGAGAATTACCAAATTGTATTTGTAGATACACCAGGTATTCACCGACCTATAAATAAATTAGGGGAATATATGGTCAATGCAGCAAAACAAACCTTAAATGAAGTAGATGTTATTTTATATTTAGTGGATGAAAGTATGTATATAGGAGCGGGGGATCAATATATATTAGAAACTCTTAAAGATGTAAGAACCCCTGTATTTTTATTAATAAATAAGATGGATTTATTGACTAAGGATGAATTATTAAAGAAAATTTCTTTATATAAGGATATTGATTATATAGATGAAATAATACCAATTTCTGCAAAGACCAATGAAAACCTATCTAATTTACTAGAAATTATTGTAGATAAATTACCAGAAGGTCCCCAGTATTTTCCTGAGGACATGATTATAGATCAACCAGAAAGAATTATTGTTGCTGAAATAGTTAGAGAAAAAGCATTACAATTACTCCAGCAAGAGGTGCCCCATGGAATAGCTACAGAAGTCATTTTAATTAAGGAAAGGAATAAAAAAAACCTTTTAGATATTCAGGTTAATATCTATTGTGAGAAGAATAGCCATAAGGGGATTATTATTGGGAAAAATGGATTTATGTTAAAAGAAATTGGAAAAAGGGCTAGGAAAGATATTGAAGACTTATTAGGGATTAAAGTTAATTTACAATTATGGGTTAAGATAAAATCAGATTGGAGAAATAAGCAGCGAGAACTAAAGGATTTAGGCTATCAATAAAGTAAACTTAAAAATTACCTCCTTAATAGGCAATGGATAGTATTAATTATATTTTAAGGGATATTCTAATATAATAATGCTAATAAAAAGGGAGGAAGTTTATATGGAAAAATTACTTTGGGAATGGTTTAATAAAACAGGAAGATTGGATTTATATTTACTTTATCGGGATTTTATAGAAGCACATGACTGCAAAGACTTTTATTATAAAAAACAAGAAAAAAATTTTCTATCCAACTTAGAGGAGAAATTATTATAGGGAGAAGGTAAAATGGGGCTATTAAAAACTTCTGGAATAATTATAAAACAAATTAATTATGGTGAAGCAGATAAGATATTGACAATTTTCACTAAGGATTATGGCAAACTACAGGCTTTAGCAAAGGGAGCCCGGAGAACTAATAACAGATTTTTATCTTCTACCCAATTATTTTGCTATAGCAATTTTATATTTTTCCAGGGAAAATCAATGATCTATGTTAACACAGCTGAATTAAGAGAATCATTTTATAATTTAAGAAAAGATCTACGGGATTTTACCTATGCTTCTTATATTATTGAACTAATAAATGCTGCCCTTGAAGAAAATCAAAAAGAAGAAAAATATTTTTTTCTTCTTTTGCATACTCTTAACCATATGACTTATTCAAAGCATTTGGATTTAGATCTGATAAAATTAGCCTTTCAAATTAAATTAATGGCTCTATCTGGCTATGCTCCCCATCTAAAGAATTGTGTTTCTTGTGGGGGAGAAATAGACCATAGTATTAAATTTAGCAATGAAAATGGGGGAATACTATGTTCTAAATGCTTTAATGAAGATTTTTATGGAAAAAAAATAACAAGGGAAGGGGTAGATATTATTTCATATATTTTATATAATCCTCTTTCTGCATTAAGTAAACTAGAAGTCAATACTTCTCTTTTAAGACAGTTAAATAATATTATGGAAGCCTATGTTTGTAAATATTTAGAAAAATCTTTTCACACCTTAGATTTTTTAGAGATTATGGATAGCAATTAATAATCCTATAAAGGAGATGGGTAAATTGTACCAAGAGCTAGAAAAGATTGATATTATAAGAGAGAGAATAGAGGTAGACTATAAGGAAGCTAAGGAAGCATTGGATTTAGCAAAGGGAGATATTTTACAAGCCATAATTATAATAGAAGAAAAAAAGAAGAAGGATACTTGGACAGAACAGATACATGTGGCAGGATCAGAAGTGGTGGATAAATTAAAAGAAATTGTAAAAAAGGGTAATATCAATCGAATTAAAGTAAAAAAGGATGAATATTTAATACTAGATATTCCTATTACTGCTGGTGCAGTAGGAGCGGTATTCTTACCCTATATAACTGCTATTGGTGCCGCTGTTGCATTTGTCTCAAAATGTACTATTGAGATTGAAAGACCTAATAGGAATAATATCAATGTTAATGAAAAAGTTTATGATATGGTTAAGATGGCAGAAGATAAAGCTAAGGAAGAAATGGGAAAAAGGTGGGAATAGCAGTTGACAAAGGAGTATATTTTTGATAATTTATAGAAAACAATATAAGAGGTACATTGAGAAAGAAGAGTAGTAAAGGAAACTTTTTTTAGCGAGCTGGGGAGGGTGGAAGCCTGGTAAAAGTCTTTTGCAAAAGGAACTTTTGAGTACAGTTATTAAGTGGACCTTCTGGTCAACAAGGGTGGGACCGCGGATTAAAATCCGTCCCTTAGTTGGAAATAGGAGGTTTTATTTTTTGAACATTTAAGGAGGTATTATTATGTCTAATGGTATAACTATGAATGATGTTGTTAGCCTAGCTAAAACAAGGGGATTCATATTTCCAGGGTCAGAAATCTATGGTGGTTTGGCAAATACCTGGGACTATGGCCCGCTAGGTATAGAATTAAAGAACAACATTAAAAAAGCCTGGTGGAAAAAATTTATTCAGGAAAGTCCTTATAATGTTGGACTGGATTCTGCAATATTAATGAATCCTGAAGTATGGGTTGCTTCTGGCCATATAGCTGGATTCAACGATCCATTAATGGATTGTAAGGCATGCAAAGCTCGTTTTCGTGCAGACAAACTTATTGAGGATTTTGTCCTTGAAAAAGGGGAAGAATTAATTGTGGATGGATGGGGTAGTGAGGAAATGCTAAATTATATAGATGAAAACAACATTCCCTGTCCTAAATGCGGGAAAAATAATTTTACTGATATTAGACAATTTAACCTAATGTTTAAAACTCGCCAAGGTGTTTTAGAATATTCTAGTTCAGATATTTATTTACGACCTGAAACAGCCCAAGGAATTTTTACAAATTTTAAAAACGTTCAAAGAAGTTCTAGAAAAAAGATACCTTTTGGCATTGGACAAATAGGTAAGTCCTTTAGAAATGAAATAACCCCTGGTAATTTCATATTCAGGACTAGAGAGTTTGAACAAATGGAACTTGAATTCTTCTGTAAACCTGGAGAAGATTTAGAATGGTTTAATTATTGGAGAAGTTTTTGTAAAAATTGGTTGCTGGAATTGGGTATTAAAGAGGAAAATATTAGATTTAGAGATCATAGTAAAAATGAATTATCCCATTATAGTAAAGCTACAACAGACATTGAATATCTTTTCCCATTTGGATGGGGAGAATTGTGGGGAATTGCTGACCGGACTGATTATGATTTAAAACAACATCAGGAACATTCTGGTCAGGATATGACTTATATGGATCCAATTACTAATGAAAAATATATTCCTTATTGTGTTGAACCATCTGTGGGTGTAGATAGATTATTATTGGCTTTCTTAACAGAGGCCTTTGAAATAGAAGAAATAAATAATGGTGAAAGTAGAAATATTTTAAAATTCCATCCTCAATTAGCACCTGTAAAAGCTGCTATATTGCCTTTAACCAAAAAACTTAAGGATAAGGCCTTAAATGTATATGATACTTTAAGTAAAAAATTCTTTGTAGACTATGATGAGACTGGCAGTATAGGAAAAAGATATAGGAGACAAGATGAAATAGGAACACCATTTTGTATTACAATAGACTTTGATACACTGGAAGATAATAGTGTTACCATCCGTCACAGAGATTCTATGGAACAAGAACGTATTGAAATAGAAAGAATTGTAGAATTTTTGGAAAAAGCATTAGAATATTAGAAATATAATTGATTTAAGCCTCTATTATTAGAGGCTTTTTAAGATTAGCTATGTTCATCATTGAAATAATACTTGGATATATAGTATAATACAATCTAGCACAAGGGAAATTATTTAGTTTTTAAACAATACTAAATAATTACTAAGGGGTGAGTACCATAGAGTTTTCACATCGTCAAACTAAAATAATTGAGATTGTAAAGAGATACCAACCCATCACCAGTGAAAATATTGCAAAAAAACTTAATTTAACAAGGGCTACCCTCAGAACGGATTTAGCTTTATTAACTATGCTAGAAATACTTATTGCAAAGCCTAAGGTTGGATACATATATTCAGGTAAATCCTTATTTAGTTTTATAGGGGATTCCATGAAAAAAATAAAAGTAAAGGATGTTAAATCATCTGCTGTAGCTGTTCTAGAAGAAACAAGTATATATGATGCTATAGTGACATTATTTTTAGAAGATGTTGGCACAATTTTTATACAAAGTAAGGAACAATTTTTATTGGGAGTGGTTTCTAGAAAGGACTTTTTAAAATCAGCCATTGGGAATCAAGACATACATAGAATTCCTGTAGGGATGATTATGACTAGAATGCCTAATGTTGCCTTTGTATATCCAGAGGATTCAATTTATGATGCTGCTTTGAAGATAATTAACCATGAAATAGATTCATTGCCTGTAGTTCAAGAGTTAATAAATGAAAAGGGCAAGGCCCAATATAAAATTATTGGTAAGATTTCCAAAACAAATATTACAAAAAAATTTGTACAATTTGGTTCGGAAAAGTCTGATATAAAATTATAAACTAATAGCTGTTTAATTATACAGCTATAATATACTTATAAAAAAGGAGGAGTTAATTTGACAGCAAAAAATGTCTACATGTTTAAAGAAGGAAATGCAACTATGAGGGATCTTTTAGGAGGTAAAGGTGCTAACCTTGGAGAGATGACTAATATGGGTTTACCTGTTCCTCAAGGTTTTATTATTACCACAGAAGCCTGTAATCAGTTTTATCAAACTGGAGAAAAATTATCTGAAGGCCTTATAGAAGAAATATATTCTTCTTTAAATAAATTGGAAAAGGAAACCGGTAAGGAATTCGGTTCAGTGGAAAATCCACTATTGGTGTCTGTTAGATCAGGAGCAGCTATTTCAATGCCTGGTATGATGGATACAATATTAAATTTGGGGTTAAATGATGATACTGTTAAGACCTTAGCAGAAAATACTCAAAATGAAAGGTTTGCTTATGATAGTTATAGAAGATTTATCCAGATGTTTGGTGATGTGGTACTGGAAATAGATAAGGATAAATTTGAAAATTTATTGGAGTTAATGAAAGAAGAAAATAATTTCACAGAAGATACCCAATTAACTGCTGAACATTTAAAAGAATTAGTAGAACAGTTTAAAGAAGTAGTTAGAAAAGAAACAGGAGAAGATTTTCCCTATGACCCAAAGGAACAATTGCTAAAATCTGTTGAGGCTGTTTTTGCTTCCTGGAATAATCCTAGGGCCATTACTTATAGAAGAATTAATGAAGTTCCAAAGAGTATTAAGGGAACTGCAGTAAATGTCCAAACAATGGTATTTGGAAATATGGGAGATGATTGTGGTACTGGTGTTGCCTTTACAAGAAACCCATCAACTGGAGAGAATAAACTATATGGTGAATTTTTAATGAATGCCCAAGGGGAAGATGTTGTTGCAGGAATTAGAACTCCCCAATCTATTTCTCACTTAAAAGAAGTTTCTCCAGAACTTTATAAACAATTTAAAGACGCAGCTGAAAAACTTGAAAAACATTACAAAGATATGCAGGATATAGAATTTACAATAGAAAAATCCAAACTATATATTTTGCAGACACGAAGTGGTAAAAGAACTGCTACAGCTGCAATAAGAGTAGCTTCAGAACTTGTGGAGGAGGGAATTATATCTAAAGAAGAAGCATTGATGCGTATAGAACCTAAGCAACTTGATCAACTTTTACATCCTAATTTTGACGAGGAAGCCCTTAAAAATGCATCAGCTATAGCAAAGGGTTTACCTGCTTCTCCAGGGGCAGCTACAGGTAAGATCTACTTTACTGCAGAAGCTGCTGTTACAGCAGTCAATAGCGGGGAAAAGGCTATTTTAGTAAGGCAAGAGACATCACCAGAAGATATCGAGGGTATGTATCTTGCTAGTGGAATACTAACAGCAAGGGGTGGAATGACTTCCCATGCGGCCGTAGTAGCAAGAGGAATGGGTAAATGCTGTGTAGCAGGATGTGAATCCATTAGGGTAAATGAAGAAAAAAAGGAATTTATTGTTGACGGCAAGGTATATAAAGAAGGAGATTTTATTTCATTAGATGGCGGTACTGGATTAGTTTACTCAGGAGAAATTAAAACTGTAGAGCCCACTCTTTCAGGACATTTTGGAGAACTAATGGAATGGTCTGATGAATTTAGAAAACTAAGAATAAGGACTAATGCTGATACACCAGCTGATGCTGAAACTGCTGTTAAGTTTGGAGCAGAGGGTATTGGACTATGTAGGACTGAGCATATGTTCTTTGACGAAAAAAGAATTAGCTCTGTTCGAAAAATGATTCTTTCCAATACAAAGGAGCAAAGGGAAAAATATTTAAATGAAATATTACCAATGCAAAAAGAAGATTTTAAAGGTATATTTAGGGCCATGGGTGGTAGACCTGTTACAATAAGACTATTAGATCCACCACTACATGAATTTCTTCCAGTCCAGGATAAGGATATTTTATCTTTAGCTAAAGACTTTGACATAAGCTTTGACGAACTAAAAGAAATAATTGAATCTCTCAAAGAATTTAACCCAATGCTGGGTCATAGAGGTTGTAGAATAGCTATTACCTATCCTGAAATTGCGGTAATGCAAACAAAAGCTATAATTGAAGCAGCTATAGAAGTTTCTAAAGAGGATAATATAGAAATTAAACCAGAGATAATGATACCTTTAGTAGGTATTGTAGAAGAATTAGAATACCTTAAAGATTATATAGTAAAAACAGCCGATGAATTAATAGAAAAAGCAGGAATAGAATTAGATTATCTAGTGGGAACCATGATAGAAGTTCCCAGAGCTACATTAGTTGCGGATCAAATAGCTAAGGAAGCAGAATTTTTCTCCTTTGGTACTAACGACTTAACACAAATGGCCTTTGGATTTTCTAGAGATGATGCTGGTAAATTCTTAAATGAATATCATGAGAAAAACATCTTAGAAAAAGATCCATTTGAAAGCATTGATCAAACAGGAGTTGGGAAATTAGTAGAATTGGCAGTTGATTTAGGAAGGAAAGAAAAACCTGAGTTAAAAATTGGGGTATGTGGAGAGCATGGTGGAGATCCTGCATCAATAGTTTTCTTCCATAATGCAGGTTTAGATTATGTATCTTGTTCCCCATATAGAGTACCCATTGCTAGACTGTCTGCTGCCCAAGCTGTTATTCTAGAAAATAAAGCAAAATAAAATTTAAATTAAAATAAAAAATTAGGGTATTGTCCTTTAGAAGAAGGCAATATCCTTTTTATTTTTTAATAGGAAGTACTGTTTTTATACTAAATATAAAATAGGGGTTGGAAGGAGAGTATCAGCTACTGAATTCACTAGGAAGCACAGGTTGAAAGCCGTCAAAGCAAAACTTGGGTTTCCTTGCGAAAGAGTTGAAGATGCTATTTTATATGGTTAAAATAGTTTTATTTAAAAAAAATTTAAAAAAAGAGGAAAAAGTTAAATTTTAGGGTATACATTAAATAAGTTCAAAATAATAGGGGTGTATTATTTGGATATTAGAATTTATAAGGAAAATTTGGAAGAAGAGATATTGTCCCCTTATGCTACTTTAAGCAAAAAAAGTAAAGGTAGGAAAAGGGAAGAACCTCATTGCTCTGTAAGGACAATATTTGAAAGGGATAAGGATAGGATAATTTATTCTAAAGCTTTTAGAAGGTTAAAACATAAAACCCAGGTTTTTATAGCACCTGAGGGGGACCATTATCGTACCCGTTTAACCCATACTCTTGAAGTTTCTCAAATTGCAAGAACTATAGCAAGAGCTCTGAATTTGAATGTAGACCTTACTGAAGCAATTGCTTTGGGCCATGATCTGGGTCATACCCCTTTTGGTCACACAGGAGAAGATACATTAAATGAATTGTGTCCATTTGATTTTTTACATAATGAACAGAGCCTTAGAGTAGTGGATTATTTAGAAAGGGAAGGAGGACTGAATTTAAGTTATGAAGTGCGAGATGGGATATTGAATCATACAGGTAAAAATAAACCTACTACATTAGAAGCTTCTGTTGTTCGTCTAGCAGATAGAATAGCTTATATTAATCATGATATAGATGATGCAATTCGGGGAAAGGTGATAAAAGCTGAAGATTTACCTATGGATATAGTAAATATTTTAGGGGAAACTCATAGCAACCGTATAAATACTATGGTTCAGGATGTTATTAATAATAGTATGGAAAACAACCAAATTGCTATGACTGGAAAAATAAGTAAAGCTACTATGGAATTAAGAAAATTTCTTTTCGACAAGGTATACATTAATTCTATAGCAAAACAAGAAGGTAAAAAAGCAAAGAATATTTTGATACAACTTTATCAATATTTTTTTAAAAATATTGATAGTTTACCTGAGGAATTCAGAAGAAAAATAGATATGGAAGATAAGGAAAGAATTATTTGTGACTATATAGCAGGGATGACGGATATTTATGCTATAAATAAATTTACTGATATTTTTGTACCTGATCCTTGGAAGGTATAAATAATTATGTATGAAAAGAAGGAATAAAGGGTAAGTATGTCGAATAATATTCATTCATGATATTTTAATTATAAATTCTCTGAGAAGAGAAAGTAAAGGATTTTCTCTTTTTATATTAATAAGAAGGAAAAATATTTTTGATGACGAAACTATATTAAGACGGATTAAAGGTGATACAAATGACAAATTTTTACCCAGAGGAGTTAATTGAAGAAGTTAGAACCCGTAATGATATAGTGGATGTTGTTTCTGGATATGTGTTATTAAAAAAAACTGGTACAAGTTATAAAGGCAAATGTCCTTTTCATATAGAAAAAACCCCATCTTTTAGTGTATCTCCAGAAAAGCAATTATATCATTGTTTTGGATGTGGTGCTGGAGGAAATGTCATAAGTTTTATTATGAATATTGAGAACTTGGGTTTTATAGATGCCCTTAAGCTATTAGCTGATAGGGCAGGAATTATATTACCTGATAGAAATACAGATTTATCTTATGAAAATTTACAATATAAAAAGAAGCAAATTCAATATTGTATTCATAAAGATGCAGCCAAGTATTTTTATAATAATTTAAAAAATAATGAAAGTGTATTGAGATATTTAAACTCTAGG
>DUPX01000037.1 GCA_012838085.1 Eubacteriaceae bacterium | reverse complement strand
TTTTAGTAATTTTAAAATACCTCCCTTTATATATTATAAAAGGAGGTGGGATTTTTGTGGAGATAAATTATAATGATCCTCAAGGAATAGAAAAACTAAGTAATGAAATAATCAAAACCTTAGACTTCCCTTTTCTTACCCTTTGTATCGGCACTGATAAATGTATTGGAGATTGTGTAGGACCTTTGGTAGGTCATAAATTAACTAAGAAAAATTTTCCCTATCCAGTATATGGAACATTGGAACACCCTATCCATGCCATTAACCTTGTAGAAAGATTAGAATATTTAGAAGCTAAGTATCCAGACCTACCCTTTTTAGCAATTGATGCTTCCTTAGGTAAATATAAGTCCATTGGGAAAATCCAGTTGAGAAAGGGTCCTATATCCCCGGGAAAAGGGGTGGGAAAAGTTCTTCCAGTAGTAGGGGACTTTTCCCTAGTTGCCATTGTAGATACATATAATTATATTGAAGAACTTAGTATTCATCAGGTTAGACTCCACCTAATATATAAAATGGCCAATATCATAGCTGAAAGCTTGTTATTAGCCATTCAATCCACCAAAGATGGGGTGGCATTATCCAAATTATAAAATTCCAGAATGGCGAGAGCGCCGTTCCCTACAATCATATAGGTAAGATCTTTCATATTTAATGGTCCAATCGGCATAGAAAAATATTTCATAAGCCGACAACTTAATTGAGCCCTTTTTATCCTTAGCAGGTTTACATACCGAAAAATAGGGCGAAATTTCCGGAGAAGGCGGTGAAGATATTTTTCCTAAAAACATCCTTGGAACGGCGAGGGCGCCGTTCCTACAACCCTATCCCTTATTCCCTATCCTCATTAAATCCTTCCTTCTCTTTCTTTGAACGTCTAATCAACCATATCCCCAATACAATTAAAAATATTGGTAAAACACTTCTTCTAAAGCCATAATATATATTCATAACTATAGGTAAATACCCAAAAGTTTGAATAAAGGTTTCTATCAATGAAAAGACTCCTAATACAACAATACCAATACCTACATAATATAGATTTATTTTCCCGAGGTTTAGTCCTTCCAATCCCCTATCTTCTACGATTTCTCCCCTTTCAATAGCCCTTTTCATACCAAGACTATCAAAGAAAGCATAAACATATACCAATACACTTCCTAAGGCCAATGCAAAATCAAATATACCCAATATACTAACTAGTGCGGCCAATCCTAAAAATATCCCTAATAACAAAACTCCCTTTTGCATTAATCCCATATACATATGACCTGCTCCAGGGACTAGGGAAAATACAAACCATAAAAATCCGTTTATTACCTTCCTTCTTCTCAAAGGATCATTTTCCTTCATTGTTCCAGAACATTCGTCACAATAATGTTTTCCTTGAATCAAAGTACCACAATCATTACAAATAGGTGTCCCACAGGATACACAGATTGCTGTAGCCTCTTTTTCATTATGCTGTGCACATTTCACTATATTTACCTCCTGTCTCCAATATTTTCTATTATTTCTTCTATTTGTTCAAAACCTCTATTTAAAATATTACTAGGTGCATACTCAAAAACCTTGTTTATTATATCTGGATTCTTTTCAGTAATGGTGAGGGTAACAATATTAAAATCAAATGATACAAAATTTAGCAAAAACATAATTAATCCTGCTGCCACAAAACTAACTCCCCACTTGCTAAATTCCTGCCAAATATTTTTCTCCGGTGATGTGCTATCTTCCCTAATCCTTCCCATAACTCTACTTGTAAAATCCATAGGCAGACTAGGTAATTGAATTTCATTGAAAAGATTATTGATTTCCCTAATTTCCTCTAATTCTTGACTACATTCTTTACAATAATCTATATGAGATTTTATTCCCTCTTCTAATTCCTTATTTAATTGTCCCCTATCCAATAATTCTAAATAAAGTTTTATAAAAGAGCAGTCCATAGCATATCACCTCTTCCCTTGGAAATTAATTTTTCCCTTAGTAATTTTTTCCCCCTATATAGGTGGGTAGCAACGGTTTTACTTGGTAAATCCAGCACTTCTGCTATTTCTCCATAACTTAAATTTTGAAAGTGAAAAAGCATTAATGGTGTTCTATACTTTTCCGGTAATGATTCCAATGCCTCATAGAGCAATTGATTTTTTTCCTTCCTTATGGCCCTTTCCTCTGGCCCTATATCCAGGTCTTTAAAATCCCATTGGCCTTCCTCTAGAAAAGTATTTTCCATTCTCTTTTTATTTCTTCTAGTCCAATCTATACATTGGTTTTTTGCTACCCTGTATAACCAAGTGGAAAATGAGGACTGGCCCTGAAAGGAATTTATGTTTTTATATAATCTTACAAATATGTCCTGGGTTAAATCCTGGGCCAAATAGGAATCTTTTGTATATCCATAGGCCAAACTAAATATTTTATTTTTATATTCCTCCACTATCCATTCAAATTGGCTAATATCTCCCCTTTGAATGGAGTGGATTCTTTCCTCTAAGTCCATGGACACACCACCTTGCCAAACTATCCAATATTAACAATTATAAATAGATTCCTAAATAGGGTAAAAATTCTCTTAAAAAAGATATTCCTCCCATTACAAAGACTATAAGTATTAATAATATTATAACACCTGCATCTAATGTAACAATTACTCCATCTTGATTGTCATAAATTTTCTTAGTGATAATTAATTCTAAACCAAATATAATAAGTATCACTGGCCAAAATTTAATAGCCTTTTCAATCCAGGCCATAAGAAAAAGATTTTCCAAGGTCCAAAGGGTTCCTATTATGATTAATGATAGGGCCAAGGTGATAATTCCCACCTTTACTTTTTTTGCTTCCTCCATGGACTTTCCTCCTTTTTGGTTTGTCATAGATATAGACGAAAGTATTTTATAAAATACTTCAAAAAATAAAAAAAATCGGTTGATGTGGAAACCAAACATTATAGTAGAACGATGAAGGGGACATTTCCAGAGAGACCATTGAAGATATCTTACCTAAAAACATTACTAACAAATCACCAGGTCGGCATCAAAACCTACCCCTACAATTTTATGGGCTATCATGACAGTTGGGTCGGCATCATAACCGACCCCTAATGTGAAAGATAAGTGAACTACTTAGATATAGAGTTCACTACCTTTAATACTTCTTCTATCAATGCATCAGCCTTAGCATTTCCATCCTCCATAGAGTCCCCAATTATAGAAAAATAAAATTTAATCTTAGGCTCTGTGCCGGAGGGTCGAATACTAAACCAAGAATTGTCCTCAAAGATAAACTTTAGTACATTGGATTTTGGAAGTTTTAAAGATTTAATTACATTTCTAGCTTTGTTATATTGTTTTTGTTCCAAATAGTCCTCAAAATATACAATATTTTTCCCCTGCCATTTATCTGGAGAGCTTTCCCTAAAGTAATTCATTATCCTTTCTATCTTTTCCATACCCTCCTTACCTTCCAAGGTGATGGATTCTAATTTCTCCACATAGTAACCATATTTTTTATAAATATCCTCCAAAACTTCATCTAAAGTCTTTCCTAAGCTATAATAATAGGCCGCCAATTCTGCCATAACCATAGAAGCCCCCACTCCATCTTTATCCCTAGCATGGTCCCCAATAAGATATCCATGACTTTCTTCATAACCTAAGATAAACTTATGACTATTATTATCTACAAATTGTTCCATTACTTCCCCGATAAACTTAAATCCTGTTAGGGTTTTAAAAACCTCCACACCATAAGATTTTGCTATTTCTACCCCTAAATCACTGGTGACTATGGTGGTTATCATTGCTGCATTCTCAGGTAGTGTTCCCTTTGCCTTTCGGGAAGAGAGAACATATTCTGTTAAAAGCACCCCAATTTGATTTCCATTTAATAAGATATATTCCCCTGCTCTATTTTTAAAGGCCACTCCCAATCTATCACAATCCGGGTCTGTAGCTATTGCTATATCTGCCTTTTCCCTATTGGCAAGCTCTAGGGCAAGACTAAAGGCGGTCTTATCCTCTGGATTAGGATATTTTACCGTAGGGAAGTTCCCATCTGGCTCTGCCTGCTCTGGTACCACAAGGATATCTTTAAAACCTATCTCATTTAAAATTCTTTTAACTGGTCTAAGCCCCGTTCCATGCAATGGGGTGTAAACAATTTTAAAGTCAGCAGATACCTTTTTTATAATATCTCCATAAATGCTTTGGGTCTTCACCCTATCTATAAAACCATCTTCCACTTCCTTGGAAACAATGGTAAATAATCCTTCCTTGATTGCCTCATCAGAGGCCTTTTTCCTAATGGAAGAGAAGTCTTCCACCTTCCTTACCTCCTCAATAAGCCGCTCTGAATCCTCCAGGCTCAATTGGACCCCCTTTGGAGAATATACTTTAAAGCCATTATATTCAGGAGGATTATGACTGGCAGTGACTACAATACCCCCTGCACAACCTAAATATCTGACAGCATAGGAAAGCTCTGGGGTGGTTGTTATTTCATTAAATAAATGGGTCTTAATACCATTCCCATTTAAAACTAAAGCCGCCTCCCTAGCAAATTCATAAGAAAATTTTCTTGAATCATAGGCAATAACCACTCCCTTTGCCTTGTTTTCTGGGCCGCCTTTACTAATATAGTTGGCAAGGCCTTGAGTAGTAGCCCCAATGGTATAAATATTCATTCTATTAGAGCCAGCCCCTATTATTCCCCTCATACCACCTGTACCAAACTCTAAATCCTTATAAAATCTCTCCTCTATTTCTTTCCTATCATCCTTAATAGCCAATAATTCATCTTTTGTATCCTGATCTATGTAATCATCCTTTAACCACATATTATATTTTTCCTTATAATTCATTTTTCACCCTCCTCTTTAACTAATTATACCCCATATTTTAAGGTTTTAATATTTTATTCACAATTCACCTGGAGAACTTTACCCTACAATGGGTATATTAGTAGAAAGAAAAGGGATAGGTCTTGGTGGAAAAAATTTTTCGCCTGGGAAAAGCATAGGATAGCTATTGAAAACAATGGCAAACCCATAGACTAAACCTAGATTGGCGCCATTGTAATTGGCTAAAGACATGGGGATTAATATATTGAATCAGATACCCACAGCATATCAAGTCAACACTTAATTCACTAGGGAATTTATATAGCTAGAAAGGGTCGATTAGAATGGGAGGATATTATAATACATTCCTACCTTTACTGAATGGCTTGATAAAAATATTTATTAGGTGTAAAATTTATTTAAAGTAAAAATTTGGAGGAAGAAAAATGTCTTTTAAAAGAAAGCTCCAGCTGGCCACTGACTTTTATCAGCTGTCCATGGGTAATGTCTATTTTTTAGAGAATAAAGCAGACCAAATAGCTGTCTTTGATCTCTTTATTAGAAAAAACCCCTGTGACAATGGCTATACTATTGTGGCTGGTTTAGAGCAAATAATTGAGTACATAGAAAAACTGCATTTTGATGATGAAGATATTGCAATGCTAAAAAAGCACCATCCAGAATTTCAACCAGACTTTTTAGAATACCTAAGGAACTTCTCCTTTTCTGGGGAAATATATGGAATGCCGGAAGGTACCCTTGCCTTCCCCAATGAGCCTATTATAAGAGTTAAGGCTCCCTTATTAGAGGCTCAGCTAATAGAAACCACCATGTTGACAATTATAAATCATCAATCCCTAATAGCCACCAAAGCCTGTAGAATTGTTAAGGCTGCAAATGGGGATGGTGTATTAGACTTTGGCCTTAGAAGGGCCCATGGTTCAGAAGCAGGACTATACGGGGCAAGGGCAGCAATAATTGGTGGCTGTATCGGTACCAGTAATGTGGAAACAGAAGCTCTTTTTGGATTGCCCTCTAAGGGTACCATGGCCCATAGTCTTATCCAGAGCTTTGACTCAGAATTAGAAGCCTTTAGAACCTATGGCAAACACAGTCCCAATAATTTAATCTTATTGGTGGACACCTATAATACCTTGGAATCTGGTGTCCCTAATGCCATAAAGGTCTTTACTGAGCTTAGAGAACAAAACAAACTTAATGGAATCTATGGAATTCGTTTAGACTCCGGGGACCTGGCCTATCTAAGCAAACAATCTAGAAAAATGTTAGATGAGGCTGGCTTTGAAGATGCTATAATATCCGCTTCTTCAGATTTAGATGAATATCTTATACGAGATTTAAAACTCCAGGGTGCTAATATTACCCTTTGGGGAGTGGGTACAAAATTGATCACCTCCTATGATTGTCCAGCCTTAGGAGCAGTATATAAAATTTCCCAAATTCAAGAAAACAATCAAATAAAGCCTAAAATAAAAATATCCAATGATGCAATTAAGATAACAAATCCAGGCTATAAAAAGGTTCTTCGCTTTTATGATAAGGATAATGATATGGCACTGGCTGACCTTATCACCCTGGATCATGAAGAGATAGACCCAGATAAACCATTAGTAATTTTTGATCCTATCTATACCTGGAAAAAACGGGTGCTGACAAACTTTTATTATAAAGAACTATTAGTACCAATATTTATTGATGGAAAAAGAGTTTATGAATCTCCTAATATATTAGAAATACAGCAAAAAGTTAAAAAGGAGAAAAAAAGATTTTGGCCAGAATATCATAGATTGCTAAATCCTCATATTTATCATGTAGATTTATCAGAAGAATTATGGAAATTAAAGCAGGACCTTATTCATCAGGAAAGGTAGGATAATTTTGTTTGTGGAAGAGGTGCAATAAAATGAATGTCCTGGACCATCTTAGAAAAATATACAATTCCTTTTTTAATATTCCCAATATCCCCTGGGATCTAAAAGATATTAATGAACCTATAGCACTACATATTAGTGATACACCTGTTAGCTATCATTCTTTTATATACAGGGTTTTAGAAGAACTAAAACCTGATTATCTTATCCATACTGGTGATTTAGTGGATAATATTAAGATGGAGTTTAATCCCCAGCTAAAAGATGCTTATGATACAAGAGTATTTTCTTTTATAAAACATCTAGAAGCTTTACCTTTAGAAGATATATTTCTTGTAATAGGTAACCATGATGATTTAGAAATAATAAAAAGCTATAGTAAGAAGATAAAGATTATAGAAGAGGGATCTACCATCACATTAGGTAATACTAAGGTAAATCTGGCCCACCATCCTTGGAATTTAAGAGGAGAGGGAAAATATAATCTTTTCGGCCATAATTTTAAAGAAATCCCCCAGTTTAATGGCCAAATATTTTTAAATGGCCTAAATAAAATGCATGTTATTTTATTGAATTCTGATAGGGTAGTATCTATAGACTATCCTTATGGAATAAATCAAGATCGTAAGATGCACTCCAGAAATTTTTAGAAAGGAGGAAGGAAAATGCTTTTTATCCGCTATGGTTCAAGATTTCTATTTGTAAAAACTAAAGATGTGGAAAGAATGAAGGACTTTTATACCCGCACCCTAGATGGTATACCCCTTTCCTTTGAGGAGGCTATAAATAAGGGAACTGAACATTGTTCTACTATTCTACTTGCAAAACCAAAGGAGGGACCACTCTCAATAGAGGATATCTCCTCTACCATATTTTTCCCCCATGGGACTTCAGTGGCCCACTCAGAAATTTTCAACCAAGGTCTTGCCCATTTAATAGATTCTACCCAATTAGGACCTGGTTCTATTATTATGCGAAGTCCAAAAAAAGGGAAAAACATAATTTCAGCCATTACAGAAAATTATGATGCAGAGGAAATGGATTTTGTTGATGCGGTATTTACTGGTAATAGGGAGAATACTATTCTGTCCATAACCAATGAATCCCTTCATAAGCCCATAAAATTAACAGCCACTACCATAAGACCCTTATTAATCCGAGAAAATGTGACAGTATTATATGATCAATTGCGAAAAGACGGATTATTGTATATTACTAAAGAATTAGATGATAACCAATGGTGCGAATTAAAAATAAATATATACGATGCCCATGGGGATTATCAGACCCACTATAAGCGATTGATTTATATACTATCCCAATTGGACTTAGGAATGATAATCGGGGAAAACTGGACCCGTGACCATGCCCTATCATTATTTTCTGTATTAGCCTACCAGGTACGGCTCCTTACCCTTTATTCACCAATAGAAATAAAAGCAATATTAAAGGGCCTAGAATATGATGATGAAGGTAATAGATTAGTGGACTTTGACCTGTATTATAAAAATAAAAAGGTCTCTGCCGGTCAATTAAAAACCGATACAGATGCCCGATTAAAAGAAGAAAAGGGACTATACTTTAGAGAAAAACTTATGGAACAATTACCAGAAAAAGCTGTGGAATATATAAGGAGATTAGAAGAAAAATAACAAAATCCAATCTTGGAATAATTGCAATATTTTCTCTAATCTCCCTTCTTTTCTCCATGGCTATTATAGTTTAGACGCTGCATCCTTATCTATTATTACAGTAGCATTTCTATGGAGTTGGATAATGGAAGCTGGAACCATTGGGTCTATTTCACCCTTTATGGTCTTGTATATTGCATCTGCCTTTCCTAAGCCGGATGCAATTAGTAATAATCTTTTAGACTGCATAATGGTTTGAATGCCCATTGTAACAGCTTTGGTAGGTACATCTTCTATAGACTTAAAAAACCTTGCATTGGCCTCTATTGTACTCTGGCTTAAGTTTACTAAATGAGTCTTTTTTGAAAATACTGGCCCCGGTTCATTAAACCCTATATGGCCATTATTACCAATGCCAATAATCTGTAAATCTATACCCCCTGCTGCTTTTATCCTTTCCTCATAATCCTCACATTCTTTTTCTATATCCTTTAGCATACAATTAGGAATATCAACATTTTTGGTGTCAATATTTATATGGTTTATTAGATTTTCCATCATAAAATAATAGTAGCTTTGGGGATCATTTCTATCTAGTCTATAGTATTCATCAAGATTAAAAGTTTTGATATTACTAAAGTCCATATAACCCTTTTTATGAGCTTCTATAAGATATTTATATAGACCTAAGGGGGTACTGCCTGTGGGTAAACCTAAAACTGAGTGCCTGTTTAGAATCACCTGACTAAAAACCATTGCTGCTGCCCTTTTGCTCATCTCTTCGTAATTATTTGTGATAATTAATTCCATTGTATCACCTTCCTTTTAAAAATAAAATGCCAGAATGTCGAGGGCGTCATTCCCTACAAAAATGAAGATTTTTTACTAAATATGTCTTTACTAATAGGTCACCAGGTCGGCATGGAAACCGACCTCTACAATTATAGGTCAAGACGTCAATCGTACTCCATTATTCTTTCTATTTCTTCAATAGTCTTTGGTATATCCTTAGATAGGATATCACAGCCATTTTCAGTTACTAAAATATCATCCTCTATACGGATACCTATACTTTCTTCCTCAATGTATAGTCCTGGTTCAACTGTAATAACCATACCCGGCTCTAATACTCTATTCCTATTGCCTATATCATGGGTATCTAAACCTAAATAATGACTTACCCCATGATAATAATAATTTGATAGCTCTTCCTTCTCTTTAATAAGACCTATTTCCATACAGCCTTCTGCTAAACTATTTTTGGCTATTTCATTTAACTTTGAGAAGTGGAGACCAGGTTTTATAGCCTTTATTACTTCTTCCTGTGCCTTTAAAACAATATTGTATAAGATTTTTTGTCTAGGAGAAAACTTCCTACTTACAGGGAAGGTTCTACTGATATCTCCGCAATAATGTTCATAGTCTGCCCCAATATCAAATAAGACTAGATCCCCCTCTTTAACTACTTCCTGATTTTCAACATAATGAAGTATTGTAGCATTTTCCCCACTGGCCACTATAGGGTCAAAGGCATTATCCCTAGCCCCTTCAAATTTTATAGTAAAATTAAAAACTGCCTCTAATTGGTATTCCTTTAGACCGGCCTTTATTTCCCTTAATATACTTTCTATGCCCTTAGAGGTTATTTCTATAGCCTTCTTAATCTTTACGATTTCCTCTGGTCTTTTAATGGTCCTTAAATCCCTTAAAATAGGATAGGCATTTTTTATGCCTAAATATGGAAATCGCTGTATAATTCCCTGGGAAAAGCCTAATGCCTTATGGTCCTGTATATTCCAATCCATTATTCCCAAATCTAAATAGATATTTTTATAATCATATTCATTAAGTATATTAATTAACCTTTGTTGAAAGCTTTCCCTCCAGCCAATCTTGCTAATACCAGATATATTTCTTGCCTCTTCCCTTGTGTATTTTTTCCCTACCCATTTTTCTAAAAGAGGATCTGCCTGATTAATAAATAGTTCTTCCTCTATTTTATCCTGACCTTTTCTAATAATTAAAATAATATCTTCCTCTTCTAATCCTGTAAGGTAGTAAAAATTTCTATTTACTAAAAAGGGATAATTTCCATCTGCTGATCGGTGTATAGGGCTGCCGGAAAATAATATCAAAATACTATCTCCATCTATTCTATTTATAAGACTGGTTCTATTTTCCATAAAAAAACTTTTGTCCATTTAATCACCTATTAAGATTTTTTCAAAAATTATCCTGCACTTTACTATAACAAATTTTTTTACAAAAAGTAAACCCCTGCCCTTAATTTTTTTAGATGGGCAGGGAAGGAATACTAATAGTAAAAGTGCTACCTACACCTTCTGTGCTACTAATAAAGATTTTTCCACCCATAATTCTTAATATGTTTTTCACAAGATATAAGCCTAATCCACTACCCCTTTCATTAGAACCATCAGGTCTATGGGCTTGGCGAAATCTTTGGAAGATAAGTAATAGGTTTTCTTGGGATATACCTATCCCTGTGTCTTTAATAGAAATCTCTATTTCTGACCCTAAATCCTTAACTGAAACATATATTTTACCATCAACCTTTGTAAACTTTACAGCATTAGAAAGAAGATTAAATAAGACTCTTTCTAATAAATATATATCTATTTTTGCTGTTTTTTCTTCTATCTCCGTATCAAACATTAGCTCTATATTCTTTTCATCTGCATAGGGGATAAAGGACAGGGTGATATCCTCAATAATTTTTATAATATCGCAGACTTCAAAATTGGTGGTAAAAAGTCCTGATTGAATTCTTTCTATATCTATAAAATTATTTATATCTCTTATTATTTTATTGCAATTTTTATTAATTAATTCAATATATTCTTTCCCCTTAGTAGAATCTTCTTTTATCTCTTTTTTTAGCATATGGGCTGCAGCTAAAACTATATTGATAGGTGTTTTGGCCTCATGGGACATAGTAGTAAAGAAATTATATTTTAATTTATATCTATCCCTTTTTATTACTAAGGCACTTTCCCTTTCTTTGACTAATAACTCCTTTTGGTTCGTCTGTTTTTCTTTGGTAATATCCCTTAATATGCTAAGATATATTCCCTGGTCATCTAAAAATTTTGTAATGGATATTAGCTCAATCCAGTGTAGGTTTTTATCCTTATCTGCAATTTCTAACTCCACTGGATTACTATAGTTTATTCCATTTTGCATATCTTGAAAAACAGTCCTTAACTCCTCTATGGCGTCCCCTACTAAAAAAGATCTTATATCCATTCCCTGGATATCTTTGTGATTATCATAGCCTAGAAGTCTTACACCTGTTGAGTTTATATAAATACATTTAAAGTTTTTATGGTGTAAAATAATATCAGGAATATTGTCTATAAGTTTTCCAAACATATTATTATATTCTTTAAGATATGTCTTGTATAATTTCTCTTGGGTTTTTTCAATAAAGCTGCATAGTAAACACTCTACCCCATTTATCTCTAGGGGTTTTACTGTGATATCAAAGCATCTGCCATCTTTAAACAAAAATTCATCGCAAAATTCTTCCTTATTAGAAAACCATGTAGTACTTCTAAATAAAATCGGTTCAGGGTTTAAAAGGGATCTGGAAAAAAATTCTTTAATATAATCTATCCCACCCTTTAGAAGTAAATCCTTCTGGAGATTAAACAGTTTTTTAAATTTTTTATTATAATAGACTATTGACTTCTCATTGGTATCAAGAAGCATAGTAGCTTCACCTAGGGAGTCTAATATTTGTACTATTACATCCTTCCTAAAATCCACTAACAGGTTCTTCATTCCCTGCCCCCGAAATCCATTTTCTTCCTATGGATGGTATTTCGACATTTAATAAAAACATCCTTCTTTTTAAATTCATTTTATTCTTCTAAAAATCTTCATTTTACAACAAAAAATGCCTTTTGCACTGAAGTTTTATTCATATCCATTGGGATTATTTATTTGCCAGCGCCAAGCATCCCTACACATATCCTGAATATCCCGTCTAGCCTTCCAGCCCAGCTCCCTTTCAGCTTTGCTAGGGTCTGCATAACAGATATCTATATCCCCTGGCCTTCTGTCCACTATAGTATAATCCACCTTTTTTCCAGTTGCCTTTTCAAAATTTACCACCATATCTAATACACTATAACCCTCTCCAGTGCCTAGATTATAGATATCCAAAGTTGGCTTTTCTAGTATCTTATCCAAAGCCTTTAAATGTCCTTGGGCAAGGTCCACCACATGGATATAGTCCCTTACTCCCGTACCATCATGGGTGTTGTAGTCATTGCCAAATATAGAAAGTCTCTTTAGCTTGCCTAAAGCTACCTGGGTGATAAAGGGCATAAGATTATTAGGTATTCCATTAGGGTCTTCTCCAATTCTACCACTTTGGTGGGCACCAATAGGATTAAAATATCTTAAGAGGGAAATTCCCCATTCCCTGTCTGATATATATAGATCCTCTAGTATCCTTTCTATCATAAGCTTAGTACTGCCGTAGGGATTGGTAGTATTAAGGGGAAAGTCTTCTGAAATAGGTACCCTTTCAGGATTGCCATAGACTGTAGCAGAAGAACTAAATACCAGCCTCTTTACTCCATATTCCTTCATCAGATCACAAAGAACTAAGGTTCCAGTAATATTATTATGATAGTATTCTAAAGGTTTTTCAACTGATTCCCCCACCGCCTTTAATCCTGCAAAGTGAATAACGCCATCTATTTTATTTTCTTTAAATACCCGGTCTAATTCTCCCCTATTTAAAAGATTTATCCTATAGAACTTAAAATCCCTATTGGTTAATTCCCTAATACGATCTAAGACCTCCACCTTACTATTGGATAGATTATCTACAACAATTATTTCATAGCCTTTATTTAATAATTCTACCGATGTATGGCTGCCAATGTAGCCTGCCCCACCAGTGACTAAAATCTTCATAGGATACCCTCCAGTCTACAATATTTTTCTATTATCTTTCTTAGTATTTCTAATTATATTACAATGATATTACCTGTCAATTATTCATAAAAATCATATACTATTTACAAGTATGTAGAAATCTTAACAATTTGTTTATTGTATGCTTATATTTATCTGATATAATAAATAGAGTAATTTATTATTAAGATATTAATTAATTGCCAAATAATATATGACTTAGGGGGAGAACAATGGCAAAAAGAAGGAAAAAGAAAAAAAGCAGAAAGATATTAATATTATTTATTATAATTGCAATCCTAGGCTTTTCGTGTGGAGCTTATGGCTTTAGTCTTTTAGATAAAATACAAAATACCAAGATATCACAATCAGATGAAGAATTAGGAATTGATGAGGATAATACCAAAAGCAACAAGGTAATAAATATTGCCCTTTTTGGTGTGGATAAAAGAAATACCTCTGAGAGAGGTCGTTCCGATACTATTATGATAGCATCCATTGATAAGGAATTTAAAAAAATAAAATTGACCTCTATTATGAGGGATACCTATGTAGATATCCCTGGTAGGGGAATGGACAAGATAAACCATGCCTATGCCTATGGTGGACCAGAACTAGCAATTAAAACCATAAATCAAAACTTTGATATGAATATCCGGGATTTTGTCACCGTAGATTTCTTTGGTCTGGAAAAAATCATAGATGTAATAGGTGGGGTGGAAATAGAGGTAAAGAGTAATGAAGTAAAACATATAAATAAGGGAGTAAAACAATTAAATAAATTAACAGGAACAAATTCTCCCCAAGTTAGTGGCCCTGGTCTTCAAAAGCTAACAGGCAGACAGGCGGTATCCTATGCCAGAATTAGAAAAGTAGGAAATGGGGACTTTGAAAGAACGGATAGACAAAGAAGGGTATTAGAAAAGGTATTAGTAGAAGGGCTAAATGCAGGGGTGGGAAAATTCCCAAAACTTCTAAATGCAATGCTACCCCATGTGGAAACCAGTCTATCAAAGAGTAAGATACTTTCCCTAAGCACATCTACCCTAACTTCTGGTATTAGAGAGATAGATCAATACCGAATCCCTGTAGATGGCTATGGAAAAGGCAGAAATATAAAGGGAGTATATTATTTTGTACCAGAAACCTTAGAAGAAAATATCCAACTCTTAGATAAGTTTATATATGAGGATGAGAAAATAACTAAGAGATAAGGGATATGGGATAGGGGATATGCTAGTGGGGATTCCTTGATGGTCGGGGATAGGGAACAAGAAATATGGGGAGGAATTAAAATATTATCCAGTAGGGAACTGTGCCCTCACAGTTTTG
>DUPX01000003.1 GCA_012838085.1 Eubacteriaceae bacterium | reverse complement strand
GGAAGATGATTAAATGAAAAGTAAAAAAAATTTCTATTTAAAAATTGCTGTATTATTATTTCTGGGCTTTTTCATATGTGCCCTTGGTATGATATTGATGATTTATGCAAATCTTGGAGCAGACCCCTGGTCCACCTTTCAAAAAGGACTAAGTGACACTACTGGCATAAGTATTGGAAAGATATCACAAATTGTTGGATTGATTATAATTATTATAAATATTTCCTTAAAAATAGTGCCAGGAATAGCAACTGTCTTAAATATGTATTTTATAGGTTTTTTCATGGATATAATTGAAAACACAGGTATTATCACTATTCCTTCCACATTTTTAGTAAGAATATTTTTTCTACTCTTAGGTATGTTGTTATTTAATGGGGGTATTTGGATATATTTACAAAACGGTTTAGGTGCTGGCCCTAGAGATGGACTTATGTTAGGACTTACAAAAAAATTAAATCTTTCTATCACTATTATAAAAACTAGCATAGAAGTTACAGTATTGGTTATTGGTGTCTTATTAGGGGGCCCTCTAGGTATTGGAACTGTAACAGCAGCATTAGGTGGTGGATATTTATTGGATAAAATTTTTCAAATTGCCAAATTTGATTCAAAAAATACCTATCAAAGAACTTTTATGGATGAATGGGAAAGTATTAAAAAAGTCTTAAAAAAAGAAAAGATTCAGGGAAAGCAACAGCAATTATAAAAGAAGATTATATCACCTTTAGTCACTATTTTATCTATCCATCATAGTATATATTGATATTTGATTTTAAAGGTGGTGTTTTAAATTTTTAATTTTCATTGTTGCTCCAATGCAATAGCTTATATAAATGGTGGGCCACTTGCACCAAAGATATGTGGAGTTGTCACCTTTCATGATGTTATGGGTGGTGTAATAGTGTCTATCAATGTAAACAATCTTCCTAAATATAAGCCAGGGCTAGGAAAACAAGAGCCTATAGGGCCCCATGGCTTTCATATACATGAAAATGGAACCTGTGCCGTTGGTGATCCCAAAGATCCTTTTCAAGCTGCTGGAGGTCATTGGAACCCGGGCAATCAACCTCATGGAAATCATGCAGGAGACTTTCCCGTGCTTTTCTCAAACGATGGTTATTCCAGTATGTGTTTTTTTACAAATAGATTTAATAGCCAAGATATTATAGGAAGGTCAATTATTATTCATGAAAATCCTGATGATTATCGCACACAGCCAGCAGGAAACTCTGGAAAGCGTCTTGCATGTGGTGTTATAAAACCTCTATAACAAAAGGGCTTCCAATTGGTGGAAGCCTCCCTTTTTTTATTGTGCTTCTTCCCGTACCATTAGACAATAAGGGTTACAGAGACAATAATAGATATGCATCTTAAGGCATGTATTCCACCCCTAAATATGCTTCTATTCCCTCAGGAAGCCTGCTATCTTCCTAAGGACTTCCTCTAGCACTAGCCATCCTTTAATTCTAGCAATGAATAAAATTTTTCCATCACTTCTCTGTATTGGAGTTCTTTTTAGTCTTGTTCTATAATTTATATTAATAAAGGGGGTTATTGGAATTCCATTAAGGATTAATACACCAGTATCATAATGACTGAATATTATTTTCTCTGCTACCTTGTTATATATACCTCTAGGATAGGAAAAATGGCACACCTTATTATTTAACCTATTCTCTATTTCTTCTTTAGATTTTTTTATCTCAAAGGCTAGCTGGTCTTCTTCAAGCTTATCCAAATCTAAATGATGTTGGGTATGGGAACCAATTTCTACAAGATTATTCTCCTTTAATTTCAAAATCTGCTGCCAGCTCAATAAATCACTTTTCCCCAAATCTTTATCCCACCAAAAGACTTTATTGTGATCAATATAACCTGGCACTAAATATAAAATAGAAGGGAAGCCATATTGATATAAAATTGGAAAGGCATTAGTAATATAGTCTTCATAACCATCGTCAAAGGACAATACTATATGTCTGCCTTTTATTTTATTATCTTTTATTTTTCTAAAAACCTCATCCATTGTTAATAATGAATAGCCTTTTCTTTTTAAATATCTCATCTGCCACTTAAAATCCTTTTCTTTAACTGAAAGTTCCTTTTTCACTTTATCATTTACCCTATGGTACATAAGAATAATAATTTCCTCATTTTCCCTATTCACCATCCTATAAAGAATTCCAAAGGGTAATATAATGTATTTAATTATTTTATGAATAAAAAATTTCATGGCCTACTCCATATATCCATATTTAATTATCATAAATAACTTGATTATTAACACTTCATAATTCTTTTATAACATCTGCAAAAATAACACTTTAGAAAAGTCTTCTCAACTAAATTAAAACCTTTTTCTTCAGTTTTTTGGGTTAATCCTGTTTGTTCCATACCCAATGCAATATATAAATCTTCATAACCCAAGCTATAAAGATTGTATATTAAATCCTTCAATAAATAATCCCATACTTTTAATAACTCCTTGTAGTCCATTATAGTTATATCATAGATTATTGCCCCATTTTTACTAATATTTTTTTTCTCTTTTACATTCCCTAATTCAACAACACTAACGCCTACCCAAAAGTAGCAAATAATTGTATTTTCCCTTTT